>JBGSBH010000066.1:0-10420 GCA_041730635.1 Cypionkella sp. | reverse complement strand
CCCCCCCAGCCGACCGCCGCGCGCGCGCGGCACGCGCTGGCGCTGTCGACGCTCGGCCGGCCGGAAGCACGCGAAGCCGCCCGCGCGGCGTGGCGCGGCGGCGAGATGAGCAGCACCGCCGAGGCCTATCTCCAGGGCCTGCACGCGCCCGCCTTCACCGCCGCCGACCACGAAGAACGGATGCGTGCGCTGCTGTGGCAGGGCGAGGCCGAGGCAGCCGCGCGCCTGCTCAATGCCGGGGTGGTCGCAGGCCGCGAGAAGCACATGGCGCAACTGGCCGTGCTGCAGGGCAATCAGCCGACCGCGATCGGCCTGTCGGTGCCGGCCGAGCTCTATTCGGACCCGGGGTTCGTGTTCAATCTCGCCCGCCTCTATCGCCGCAACGGCGAAGCGGCGCGCGGCCAGCAGCTCCTTGCCACCCGCGCTCCCTTCGCCCGCCCGCCGCTCGACGCGACGGCTATGGTCACCGAGATGCTGGTCCAGGCCCGGGGGGCGAGCGCGGGCACGGCGGCGGCGATCGCCGGGCGGGTAGACGATTTGTTCGCGCCGGGCACCGACATCTCCGCGCTCGGCTTCAAGCTGCGCGACGACTACACGTCGCTGATGTGGCTCGGCGGCACCAAGGCGCTGTGGTCGCTCGGCGACGGCGCGCTCGCGGCGCCGCTGTTCTGGCGTTACGGCAATGCCGCGCGCACGCCGCAGACCCGTTCCAAAGGGTTCTACTGGGCGGGCCACGCCGCGGCGCGGGCCGGCAATGCGGCCGACGCCAGCCGGTACTTCGAGCTGGCGGCAAAGTACCCCGAATACTTCTACGGCCAGCTCGCGCTCGAGCGGCTCGGCCGCCCGCTGCCCGCCTTCAAGCAGGCGGCGCTGCCCGCTCCAAGCGCACAGCAGCGCGCGGCGTTCGCGGCCAGCCCGCGCGCGCAGGCGATCCGGGCTACGGCGCGCAACGGCACCGACTGGCGCACCCGGCGATACTTCTTCGTCGCGCTGGCCGAGCAGGCGAGCAACGCGACCGAGCTCAAGCTGGCGGCCGACCTGGCGAACGAGCTGGGGCTGCCCGAGCTCGCCGTGGTGATCGGGCGCGTCGCACCGGAAAAGGACATCGCCGGCTTCACCGAGATCGGCTTCCCGGTCGTCCCCACCCCGGCCGGCACCGATTACACGATGGTCCACGCGATCGCCCGGCAGGAGAGCGAGTTCGACCGCAACCGCGTCAGCCATGCGGGCGCGCGCGGGGTGATGCAGCTGATGCCGGGCACCGCGCAGGAGCAGGCGGGCAAGATGGGCCTCGCCTACATGAGTTATAACCTGACCGCCGACCCGCAGTACAACATCCAGCTCGGCGACGCGTATTTCGCCCGCATGATGGACTACTACGGCGGCAGCTATCCACTGGCGGTGGCGGCGTACAATGCCGGCGCGGGCAACGTGAACAAGTGGCTGCGCGCCAACGGGGATCCGCGCACCGGCGCGGTCGACTGGCTGCGCTGGATCGAGGAGATCCCGATCTTCGAGACCCGCAACTACGTCGCCCGGGTGATCGAGAACGCGGTGGTCTACGAAGCGCTTCATCCGGAGCGGATCCGCTACCGCGCCCCGCCCAAGGGGGTCAGCCAGTTCGTCGGCAAGCGCACCCCGGGTTGAGCCGCACGGCCCCCTCGCGCTAGGCGGCCGGCATGAGCGCGTCCAACCCGATCACCCCCGCCGGCCTCGCGGCGCTGAAGGCGCGCTACGACCATCTGCTCGGCACCGATCGGCCGGCGGTGGTCGAGATTGTCAGCTGGGCCGCAGGCAACGGCGACCGCAGCGAGAACGGCGACTATCTCTACGGCCGCAAGCGCATGCGCGAGATCGACCGCGAGCTGGCCCACCTCGCCCGCCGGATGAAGGTCGCCCGGGTGGTCGACCCGCGCGCGCAGCCCGACAAGAGCCGCGTATTCTTCGGCGCGACCGTGACTCTCGCCGCCGAGGACGACGAGCGCCTGTCGGTCACGCTGGTCGGCGACGACGAGCAGGACGCGGGCGCGGGCCGCATCGGCTGGTCGTCCCCGCTCGCCCGCGCGCTGCGCGGCGCGGCGGTCGGCGATCTGCGCACCGTGCGTTTGCCGGGCGGGGAGCGGGAGTGGGAGGTGATCGCGATCGACTATGCGTAGTCTGGTCGGCCTCGCCCTGCTCGCGTCGGCGATGCCCGCAGCCGCCAAGGACAGCCTCGGCGTGTTCGGCAACTGGGGCGCGTTTCGCGATCCCGGCGCGGCGCGCTGCTACGCGATCGCGCTGCCCGAGCCGAGCCGAGCCCAGCGCGACTACCGCGCCTACGCCAGCGTGGGCACCTGGCCGCGGCGCGGGGTGCGCGGGCAGGTCCACTTCCGCCTGTCGCGCAAGCTCGCGGCCGAACCGGGGATTGCGCTGGCGGTCGGCGGGCAGCGATTTACGCTGGTCGGCGGCGGCGGCGACGCGTGGGCGCGGGATCGCGCGATGGACGCGGCGATCGTCGCGGCCATGCGATCGGCCGGCGCGCTCAGCATCTCGGCCCGCGACGCACGCGGGCGGCGCTTCACCGACCGTTACGCTCTCGCCGGTGCGGCGACCGCGCTCGACGCGGCTGCGGTCGGGTGTGCGCGGATGCGCCGCTGATACGAAAAGGGCGGAGCCGCAGCCCCGCCCTTCCCGTCGTCCCTTGGGCGCGCTTAAAAGCGGATGCCGGCGGTGGCGACGCCCTGGTGCCGATCGTTGTCGAGGTTGAAGCGGCTGCTGTCGGGCGTCCGCCCCTCGAAGTCGACTTCGCCTTCGCTGTAGTTCGAGTAGCGGTATTCCGCCCCGATGTAGGCGTTACGGCCTACCGCGAACTCCGCGCCCGCGCCGGCGCGCCAGCCGTCGGTGTCGAGCTTCTGGTCGAGCGTGACGGTGCCGTTGCTGCCGGTCACCGAATAGCGCTGGTTGGTGTAGCCGGCCTTGGCGTAGATCATCGTCGACGGACTGGTGACCACGCCGACGCGACCGCCGACGTAGATCTCCTGGTTGGCCTTGACGTTGCCGAGGTTGAACACGGTCGGGCGCGCGTTGTCGAAATCGCGGCCGGCGGTGCTGCCCGAGAACGACGCTTCGGCGCCGAGGCGCAGGGTCTCGCCCACGGGCGCGTCGTAGCCGGCGACCACGCCGTAGGTCACCCCGTCGATCGACTGCTTGAGATCGCGGGTGTTGTCGACGTCCTCGGTGCTGCCCGAGCGGATGTGGTCGTAGCCGACCTCGCCGCCGACGCGCACGCCGCTGAAGGGAATTTCGTTGGCCGTCTGGGCCATCGCCGGGGTGGCCATCGCCGCGAACGAGGCAGCGGCGAGGATGGCGAACTTGGTATTCATCAGATCATACTCCGTTGTTCCGGCGGGCACAGAGCGCCCGGTCCGGACCGCTTGAACGGCATGCCGGCGGCGCGGTTTCATGAACCTCACACAACGCGATTTGTGTTGTTTTTCCGCAACATCGGGCTCGACGTTGCGACGACGTATATCGACGAACGGGGGAACCCGCGGGATGCCTCGTCGGTTCGTGCGCCCGCGTGCTTTGCCTATCGCACGGCGGGCCCCTATATGCGGCGCCCATGGCCGACACCGCTCTCATGCCGATCCCCGGCGTCATCGACCCGGTCCCGCTCGCGCGCGAGGTGACCGCGCGGGCCGACGGGCGGGTAGATCTCGTCGGGCTGTCGCTGCCGCGCCTCGCCGAGCTGTTGGCCCAAGCCGGGCTCGACGCCAAGGCCGCCAGGCTGCGCGCCAGGCAGGTGTTCCACTGGATCTACCACCGCGGCGCGACCGATTTCGACGGCATGACCGACATCGCCAAGACGATGCGCCCGTGGCTCGCCGAGCGGTTCGTGATCGGCCGGCCCGAGGTGGTCGAGGCGCAGCATTCGGCCGACGGCACCCGCAAGTGGTTGCTGCGCACCGCCGATGGGCACGATTTCGAGACGGTGTTCATCCCCGATGCCGACCGGGGCACGCTGTGCGTCTCCAGCCAGGTGGGCTGCACGCTCAACTGCCGGTTCTGCCACACCGGCACGATGAAGCTGGTGCGCAACCTGACCGCGGGGGAGATCGTCGGCCAGGTCATGCTCGCGCGCGACGCGCTCGGCGAATGGCCTAAGGGCAACATGAATTTCGGAGATGGAGCCGACCTGGACGAGGACGAGGACGCCGGCCACTACTCGTCCGACGGCCGCCTGCTCACCAACATCGTGATGATGGGCATGGGCGAACCGCTGTACAATTTCGACAACGTGAAGGACGCGCTGCGGCTGGTGATGGACGGCAACGGCCTCGCGCTCAGCAAGCGGCGGATTACGCTGTCGACCAGCGGGGTGGTGCCGATGATGGCCCGCTGCGGCGAGGAGATCGGGGTCAATCTCGCGGTCAGCCTGCACGCGGTCACCAAGGAAGTGCGCGACGAGATCGTGCCGCTCAACCGGAAATACGGGATCGACGAGCTGCTCGCCGCCTGCGCCGCCTACCCCGGCGCATCCAATGCCCGGCGGATCACCTTCGAGTACGTGATGCTCAAGGACAAGAACGACAGCGACGCCGACGCGCGCGAACTCGTGCGCCTGATCAAGGCGTACCGGCTCCCCGCCAAGGTCAACCTGATCCCCTTCAATCCGTGGCCCGGCGCGCCATACGAATGCTCCAGCCCCGAACGGATCCGCCGCTTCGCCGAGATCGTGTTCGCCGCCGGCATCAGCGCGCCGGTGCGCACGCCGCGCGGGCGCGACATCGACGCGGCCTGCGGTCAGCTCAAGACCGCCGCCGAAAGGAAGAGCCGGGCGCAAGCCGACCGCGAGGCGGCGGCCGCCGCAGCGGCGTGAGCAGGCGCGGCGCGGTCGCTTAACGACCCGTCGCCCAAATTCCGCATCTCGTCGCGGAATCGGCATCCCAACGAAGCGTTCATCCGAGGTTGGGGACCCGTGGTGCAATCCGATCGTCGTTGGTCCGCACAGTCCACAAGAGGGAAAGGAAACCCCGTGAACAAGCTTCTTCTCGCAGTCGCTGCCACCGGCATGGCGCTTCCGGCGGTTCCCGCCGTGGCCCACGACACCGGCTACCGCCACGGCCACTACACCGCCGAGAACGGCGTGCGTTACTGGCAGGGTGAAGACGGCCGCTATTACTGCAAGCGCTCGAACGGCACCGTCGGCCTGGTGGTCGGCGCCGCTGGCGGCGCGCTGCTCGGCCGGGCGATCGACACCCGCGGCGAGCGCGCCACGGGCACGATCCTCGGCGCCGCCGCAGGCGCGCTGATCGGCCGCGAGATCCAGCGCAAGCGCCAGAACGTCCGCTGCCGCTAGGCCCCGCTCGGCTTCCGGCCGGCTAGAAGGCGCGTCGCCCCGCGGGGCGGCGCGCCTTTCGCTTTGGAAAGCGCAGCGGGTGTGCTTTCATGTCGGGCGATGGATAGCCCGCCGCGCCCTGCCGTCCTCGTCACCGGAGGCGCCAAGCGCATCGGCGCGGCGATCGCCCGCGGGTTTGCGGGCGCCGGCTGGCATGTGATCGTCCACTATGGCCACTCGGCCGCCGAGGCCGAAGCGCTCGCCGCCGAGCTGCCGCAGGCCCACGCGGTGCACTGCGACCTGATGGACAGCAACGCGGTGAAGGAGTTCGCCGTGATGCTCGCCGCGCGGCTGCCGGACTGGCGGTGCCTGGTGAACTGCGCTTCGGTGTTCGAGCCCGATGCGGCGACCGCGCTCGACATCGACGTGTTCCGCCGCGCGCTCCGGGTCAACGCGGCCGGCCCGGCGCGGCTGGCGCAGACGTTCCTCGCCCGCGGCCGGTCGAACGGCGGCAAGCGGGTGATCAACCTGACCGACCAGAAGCTCGCCAACCCCAACCCCGATTTCTTCAGCTACACGATGAGCAAGCACGCGCTCGCCGCGACCATCCCGATGCTCGCCCAATTGCGCGAGAAGGGGGGCGCCGCCGGGCCGGACGACCGGGTGTATGGGCTGGCCCCCGGCGCGATCCTGCCGAGCCACGACCAGCAGCCCGAGGAGGCCGAGATCAGCCACCGGCTGAACCTGCTCGAGCGGCGCACCGGCGCCGACGAGATCGCAGCCGCGTGCCTGTGGCTCGCGCAAGGCTGGCTGGCGAGCGGCGAGACGCTGTTCATCGATAGCGGGCAGCACCTGCTCGCCCAGCCGCGCGACGTGATCTACCTCGCCCGGGGGCAGGCGTGAGGCGGCACGCGCTGTCGACCCGGCTGTGGCACTGGGTCAATTTCGCCTGCGTCGCCGTGCTGCTGATGAGCGGGCTCAACATCTCGAACGCGCACCCGTGGCTCTACTGGGGCGACCAGGGCTTTCTCGCCAGCGATGCCTGGCTGTTCCTGCCGCGCTTCCCGGGCTGGGCGACGATCCCTTCGCATTACAGCCTCGCCGAAGCGCGCAGCTGGCACCTGCTGGTCGCCTGGCCGTTTGCGCTCGGCCTCCTCGCGATGTGGATCGCGATGCTCGCCAACCGGCACTTCGCGCGCGACCTGGTGACCCGACGCGACGAGTGGCGCTGGCGCGCGGTGCGGGACGATATCGCCAAGCACCTGCGGCTCGAGTTCAGCCACGAGGGCAAGTTCAACTTCCTGCAGAAGCTGTCGTACGGGCTGGTGCTGGGGGTGCTGCTGCCGGGGGCGATCGTCACCGGGATGGCGCTCGCCCCAGGGCTCGACCCGCTGATGGCGCCGCTCTCGGACCTCGTCGGCGGCCGCCAGTCGATGCGCTCGCTGCACTTCCTTTTCGCCGCCGCGCTGCTCGGCTTCACGCTGCTCCATGTGGCGCTGGTGCTCGTCTCGGGCCCGGCGCGGCAGATGCGCGACATGATCACCGGCGGCCCTCGTGAAGCGTAGGGGCTTCCTCGTCGGCGCGTCGGCGCTGGCCCTCGGCGGCTGCGGCAAGGTCGCCGACTCGAGCGCGGGGCGCCGGCTGTTCGATGCCGCCGAAGGCTGGCACGAGGGCGCCCACCGGAGTCTGGTGGGTAACGCCCTCGCCAAGGAATATACCCGGGCCGACATCGCCCCGTTCTTCCGCGGCAACGGCTCGCAAACTGTCGACACTCCGCAATACCGCGCCGCGCTCGCGGCGGGCTTTCCCGACTGGCGGCTGACGGTCACCGGGCTCGTCGCGCATCCCCTGTCGCTCAGCCTGGACAACATCCGCCGCCTGCCGCAGCGCACGCAGATCACCCGCCACGATTGCGTCGAGGGGTGGAGCGCGATCGGCGAGTGGACCGGCCCGCAGCTCGGGGTGCTGCTGAAAGCGGCCGGCCTGCTTCCCGCCGCCCGCTTCATCGTCTTCCGCTGCGCCGACATGCTCGGCGGTGCGCCGTACTACGAGAGCATCGATCTCGCCGACGCCTTCCACCCGCAGACGATCATCGCCCACGCGCTCAACGGCGCCCCGCTGCCCGAACGCAACGGCGCGCCGCTGCGCCTGCGGGTCGAACGCCAGCTGGGCTACAAGCACGCCAAGTACTTGACCGGCATCGAAGCGGTCGCCAGCCTCGCAGGCATCGGCGGGGGCCGCGGCGGTTATTGGGAGGACCGCGGCTACCAGTGGTACGCCGGCATCTGAAGGGGAGATGCGCGCCATGTGGCTGCTCGACAAGTTCCTGTCCCGCGCGATCCGGCGCGGCAAGCTGATCGTCACCGACCACGACGGGAAGACCTACGAGTACGGACCCGGCCCGGCGCCCGGCGCGGAGGAGGACGAGCAGGGCCCGATCCGCATCCGGCTGACCCATCCCAAGGCGGCCCATCACATCGCCCGCTATCCGCAGGTCGGCGCGGGCGAGGCGTACATGTGGGGCTGGCTCGAGGTCGAGCCGCCGCACGACATCCGCGACATGGTGCTGTTCGTCACGCTCAACACGAAGAAGCTCGGCGACACCTCGCTCCACGCCAAGGGCCCCTGGCGCAAGGCCGCGCAGCGGGCCTTGGCGAAGCTCGACAGCTTCAATCCCCGCAGCAAGGCGGCGGCAAACGCCGAGCACACCTACAACCTCACCCGCCGGCTCTACGAGCTGTTCCTCGACGAGGACCGGCAGTACACGATGGCACATTACCGCGGCGATCCGGCGGCGACCTCGCTCGAGCAGGCGCAGCTCGACAAGAAGGCGCACATCGCCGCGAAGATGCACTTGAAGCCGGGGATGAAGGTGCTCGACATCGGCTGCGGCTGGGGCGGCCTCGCGATGTATCTCCACAAGCACTATGGGGTCGAAGTGCTCGGCGTCGCGCTCGCCGAGGACCAGATCGCGTTCTGCCGGGAACGCGCCGCGGCGGCGGGGGTGGCCGACAAGGTCAGGTTCGCGCTCAAGGACTACCGTGACGTCGAAGGGCAGTTCGACCGGATCAGCTCGGTCGCTCTGCTCGAGCATGTCGGCACCCCGCACTACCCGCAGTTCTTCGCCCACACCGCGCGCCTGCTCGCGCCCGGCGGGGTGATGTTCAGCCACTGCTGCGGGCGCGCGGGGGGGCCCGGCGCGACCGATGCCTGGACCCGCAAGTATATCTTCCCCGGCGGCTATATCCCCGCGCTGAGCGAGCTCGTCGTCCAGGCCGAGAAGGCCGGTTGGCAGGTGATGGATGTCGAGGCGATGCGCTTCCACTACTCGCACACGCTGGAGGAGTGGTACAACCGCACCGTCATGCACCGCGACGAGATCGTCAGCCTCTACGACGAGCGGTTCTACCGCATGTGGCAGTTCTACCTCGCCGGGGCCGAGCAAAGCTTCCGCCACGGCAAGATGGTCAACTGGCAGATCGTCTACGTGAAGGACCGCGCCGCTATTCCGATGACGCGCGATTTCATGTTCGAGGAAAGCGCCCGGCTGCGCGCCGCCGACACCGCGCCGCAGTGGCATCTCGACCCCGCGCTCAAGGAAGCGGCGGAATGAGCGGCGCGGTGGTCCGCACGCCCGACGCGCGCTTCGCCGGCCTGCCCGACTTTCCCTTCGCGCCGCACTACCACACGCTCGGCGAAGGCCTGCGGGCGCATTACCTCGACGAGGGGCCGCGGGAGGGCCCGGTGGTGCTGATGCTGCACGGCGAGCCGAGCTGGTGCTATCTCTACCGCCACATGATCCCGCCGGTCGCTGCCGCCGGTTGCCGCGTGCTGGCGCCCGACCTCGTCGGCTTCGGCAAGTCCGACAAGCCGACCGACAAGCGCTGCTTCACCTACGCCCAGCATGTCGACTGGATGGCCGAGTGGATCGAGGCGCTGGGCCTGCGCGACATCGTGCTCGCCTGCCAGGACTGGGGCTCGCTGATCGGCCTTCGGCTGGTGGCGCGCATGCCCGAGCGCTTCGCCGGGGTAGTGCTGTCGAACGGCGGCCTTCCCGAAGGGCAGCCACCGCCGCCGGTATTCGCCGCCTGGCGCCGGTTCGCGCGGTGGAGCCCGGTGTTCCCGATCGGCAAGATCATCCAGCGCGGCACCGCGCGTCAGCTCTCGTCGGCGGAAGAGGCGGCCTACGACGCGCCGTTCCCCAACCGCGCCAGCAAGGCGGCCGCGCGGGTGTTCCCTGGATTGGTGCCGCTGGGGCCCAACCCCGCAATCCCCGACCAGCGCGCCGCGTGGAACGTACTCGAGGCGTTCGACAAGCCATTCACGCTCGCCTTCTCCGACGGCGACCCGATCACCCGCGGCGGCGACGCGCCGTTCCGCCAGCGGGTGCCCGGCACCGCGCGCGGCGCGCACCGCACGCTGAAGGGCGGGCACTTCATCCAGGAAGACGACCCGCAGGGCTTCGTCGGGGCGATCCTCGACACGCTCGAGCGGGTGCGCGCCGAGGCCGGTCAGTCCGGATAGCGCCGGTTCATCGCCTCCCAGCTCAGCGCCGCGAGCGCTTCGAGCACGGCGAGATCGACGTCCGCCAGCTTGTTGAGGTAGAGGCACGCCTGGCCGGTCTTGTGCTTGCCGAGCCGGGCGAACAGCGCTTCGGCCTCCGGTTGGCGATCGCAATAGTCGCCCATCAGGTAGACCGTCAGCGCCGCCTTGCGCGGGGAGAACCCGCCGCGCATCGCCTCGCCTTCGTGCCCGCTGGCGTAGCGATAGCGGTAGCTGCCGTAGCCGATCATGCTCGGCCCCCACATCCTGGGTTCGAGCCCGGTCACCCGCCGGAACATCGCGTCGAGCACCGCGGCTTCCTCGCGCCGGCGCGCGTCGGGCAGGCTGGCGATGTAGTCCGCCACCGGGACTTCGGTCGCCCTCGTCTTCGCCTCGTACGCCCCCATCGCCCACTCCCCTTGCCGCTCGCGCCCGCTTGCCATAGGGGCCCGCGGTCGCGCGACCCGAGCCTACAGGATTTCGCCCATGTCCGACATCAAGAAGGTCGTCCTCGCCTACTCGGGCGGGCTCGATACCAGCGTGATCCTGAAGTGGCTGCAG
>JBGSBH010000065.1:0-10474 GCA_041730635.1 Cypionkella sp. | reverse complement strand
CTGGGTGGGATTGGCCTATGGCTTCAAGTGGGTGTGGTCGCCACTGGTGGACCGCATGCCTGTGCCACTGCTGACGCGCTGGCTGGGCCGCCGCCGCAGCTGGCTGCTGTTGGCGCAAGCCACGGTGGTGGCAGGCTTGGTGGGCATGGCCTTGCTCGACCCACAAGTGGCGCTTGAGCCTGTGTCACCCCCTGCTGGAGCACCTCGTCGGCGAGCTGGAAGGCTTCCTTGAAGGTGGTTTCCGCCTTGGCGACGAGGAACAGGTTCTGGTTGGGAATGACGATCAGCGTATCGACGTGCTTCTGCAGCTCCTCGATCCCGGCTTCGGCGGCGCGCATCCGCCGGGTGCCTTCGAACAGGAACGGCTTGGTGACGACGCCGACGGTCAGCACGCCCTTGCGCCGCGCGGCCTCGGCGATCACCGGCGCGGCGCCGGTCCCGGTGCCCCCGCCCATCCCCGCGGCGATGAAGCACATGTTGACGCCCTCGAGCGCATCCTCGATCTCGCCGACCGTCTCCTCCGCGGCCGCCTTGCCCACTTCGGGCCGCGCGCCCGCGCCGAGCCCGCCGGTGATGTCCGGCCCGAGCTGGATGCGCTTGTCCGACGAGGCGTTCGACAGCGCCTGCGCATCGGTATTGGCGACGATGAAATCGACCCCTTCGATCTCGGCGGCGATCATGTTGGCGATCGCGTTGCCGCCGGCCCCGCCGACGCCGATCACGGTGATCTTCGGCCGCAGCTCGTCGGTGGCGGGGGGACCGATATTGATGCTCATGGGCTTGCCCTTCCGGGGATTAAACGGTTGCGATCAGTCTTACACGAAGCGATTCGCCTCGGGATAGGACGAATTTCCTTATCCACAGCGAGTGGTTAATCATCAGAAATACTCGCGCATCGCGCGCACCACGCGGCCGACTAGGCCGGTGCTGCCGGCGCGCACCACCCGGGTATGCCCGACGGGGAAAGTGCGGATATCGACCGGATCGTCGGCGGCGTAGAGGCACAGGCCCGCCAGCGTGACGAACCCCGGCGTCGCGTTCGCCTCGCCGAGGCCGCGGAGCGCCGGCGGCTTGCCCACCCGCACCGGGCGGCCGAGCGCGCTCTGCAGGAACTCGGCGATCCCGGCGAGCTCGGCGCCGCCGCCGGTCACCACCACCTGCCCGCCCTTGGCGCCGGTGAAGCCCATGCTCTTGAGCGCCCGGCCGACTTCGCCGGTGAGCTTCGACAGCTGCTCGGTGATCACCGAAACGAGTTCGGCGCGCGGGATGCGGTTCTGCTCGTCGGCGCCGCGCGCCGGCTGGCCCGCCTCGTCGCCCGGACCGTTGACGGGGACCATGTCCTTGTAATCGCTCGGCGAGGCGATCGCCGAGCCGTAGCGGCTCTTCAGCCGCTGGGCCTGGAACCGGCGGATGCCGAACGCGCTCGCCACCGCGTCGGTCACGTCGGACGAGCCGAACGGGATCGCGGTCAGCCCGAGCAACATGCCGCCGGCGTAGAGCGCGACATTGGTCACCTCGCCGCCGATCTCGACCAGCGCGGTGCCGAGCTCGCGCTCTTCGGGGGAGAGGCAGGCGTGCCCGGCCGCGATCGGCGCGGCGACCACCGCCTCGACGTCGAGGTGCGCGTTCTGCACCGCCTCGATCAGGTTCCTGACCGGGGCGCCGTCCGCCAGCATCACGTGGATATCGACCCCCAGCCGTTCGGCGTGGAGCCCGCGCGGGTTGGCCACCCCGTGCGCCCCGTCGAGCGTGTAGTGCGCCGGCTGGGCGTGGAGGACCATGCGCCCGTCGGGCTGGATGCTCTCGCGCGCGGCCACCAGCAGCGCCTCGATGTCGTCTTCCTCGATCCGCCGGCCGCCGATGTCGATCTCGACTTTCGCCACCCGGCTGGCGAGCCCGGCGCCGGCGCAGCCCACCCAGACGCTCTGGATCGAGGTGCCGGCGTTCTTCTCGGCGCGCTCGACCGCGTCGCGGATGGCGTAAGTCGCCGCCGCCATGTCGGTCACATAGCCGCGCTTGATCCCCTGGCTCGCGCGGTTGCCGCTGCCGAGCACGATCATCTCGCCGGTTTCGGACAGGCCCATGATCATCGCCGAGATGCGGAAAGACCCGACGTTGACCGCGCCGAACACCTTGCTGATCCGCGGAAGCGCCATCACTCGGCCCCTTTCTCGGCTTCGAGCGCCTGCTGCGCGCGGCCGGGGATGCGCATGTAGATGCGATCGGGCGCGCGCATGTCGAACGCGGCGACCTTGCCGCCGAGCAGGCGGTTGACCCCGTCGAGCCGCGCGAACGAGACCAGCGCGCCGGCCGATTCATCGGCCCCGTGCGGCAGCGCCAGCACCTGGCCGGTCTTGAAGGTCAGGTTCCAGCGGCGGTTGCCGACCCATTCGGCCTCCGCCACTTGCGGCTTCAGCGCCGGCGCGGCATCGAGCAGCGCGTCGAGCCCCGTGATCTGCCGCGCCGCCCCGGGCCCGGAGATCTTCAGCATGCCTTTCGCGTTCGCGGCGCTGATCGGTTCGAGCTCGTGCCCGGTGCCGTCGATCAGCACGAGCCGGCCGGGCTTCGCGAGCACCGCGCGCGGGGTGCGCTCGACCACGTCGACCACCAGCGTTTCGGGCAACTGACGGCTGACCCGTGCGTCCTCGACCCATGACAGCGCGAGGAGGTCGGCGCGGAGCGCCTCAAGATCGACCAGCGGCATCGGCCGGTCGCGCTCGGCCAGCACCCGCTCGTAGACCTTCAGTTCGTTCATCCGCTCGACCCCGGTCACCTGCACCCGGCGCACCTCGAACCCCGCGTCGGCGGCGAGCGCGGCGACCTGGGCCTGCGCCAGCGCCGGGACCCCGGCTAGGCTGGCGACGAACCAGGCGAGCGCCACCGCGCCGCCGAGGATCATCGCCAGGAACACCTTGTGCAGCTGGTCCTCGGTGAACGGCAGCAGCGCCAGCGCGCCGCCGACGGCGCTACCGGTCTTCGCCCGGGCCTTGCGCGCGGTGTCCGCACGGCTGCGCGCGGCGGCGGCGCGGCGGACGCCCTTGCCCTTGCGGTTGATCGTTTCAGCCATCGCGCCCGCCCCCATGCCGCCGCAACGCATCGGCGACCAGCAGTTCGACCAGATCCTCGTAGCTTATCCCGCAGTGGCGGGCCTGCTCAGGCACCAGGCTGAGGGCAGTCATCCCCGGCTGGGTGTTGGTCTCGAGCACGAAAAGCCCCGCCTCATCCTGCTCGTCATCCCACCGGAAATCGGTCCGGCTGCACCCGTGGCAGCCGAGCAGGACATGCGCCTGGACGGCGTAGTGCTGGCACAGCTCGAACACGTTGTCGGGGATCCGCGCCGGGCAGACATGCTCGGTCAGCCCGTCGGTGTACTTGGCGTCGAAATCGTAGAACCCGCTCTTGGGCACCAGCTCGGTCACCGTCAGCGCGCGCGGGCCCTCCGGCTCGTCGAGCACCGCCACGGTCAGCTCGCGCCCGCGGATGTACGGCTCGGCGAGCAGGCGATCGAACTCCTGCCACGGCCCCTTGACGTCGCGCCGGA
Source organism: Cypionkella sp. (assembly GCA_041730635.1). Classification (GTDB taxonomy): domain Bacteria; phylum Pseudomonadota; class Alphaproteobacteria; order Sphingomonadales; family Sphingomonadaceae; genus Tsuneonella. The sequence continues at coordinate 6,933 of JBGSBH010000065.1, read as the reverse complement.
TCGGGTTGCCGTAGTTGCTTTCGGCGGTGACGATCGCGACCCCGACCGAGCTCCCCTCGTTGACCGGCTTCAGCACATACGGCCGCGCCAGGGGGTCCTTCTCGTAAATACTTTCGCTCTCTACGATCCGCCCGCCCGGCATCGGCACCCCGTGCGGCACCAGCGCGTGCTTGGTCAGTTCCTTGTCGATCGCGATCACCGAGGTCGCGAGCCCCGAATGGGTGTAGGGAATGCCCATTAGGTCGAGCATGCCCTGCACCGTCCCGTCCTCGCCGGGCACGCCGTGAAGCGCGTTGAACACCACGTCGGGCGCGACCTCGGCGATCCGCGCGGCGACCTGCCGGTCCATGTCGATCAGCGTCACCCGGTGCCCGCGCGCCTCGAGCGCCTTGGCCACCCCCTCGCCGCTCATCAACGAAACGGGGCGCTCGTTGGCCCACCCGCCCATCAGGACCGCGACATGGAGTTTGGCTTGGGTAGTCATCACGCGCCGCTCACTCGGTCCTTCGAGACGCGGCTCAGCCAAAGGCTTCGCCTCTCCTCAAGACGAACGGACCTTGGAAAATCTCCGCTCGTCCTGAGGAGCGAAGCCCTGAGCCTGTCGAAGGGCTGAGCGTCTCGAAGGATCACGGCCGGCCCACCCGCTGGATTTCCCAGTCGAGGCTCACGCCCGAGTGAGCGTAGACTTTCTCGCGCACCAGCTCGCCCAGCCCCTCGATATCGGCGCTGGTCGCCTCGCCGGTGTTGATCAGGAAGTTGGTGTGCTTCTCGCTCACTTGAGCCTGGCCGAGCGAGAGCCCGCGGCAGCCGGCCGCATCGACCAGCTCCCACGCCTTGCGCCCGGGCGGATTCTTGAAGGTCGAGCCGCCCGTCTTGGTGCGCAGCGGCTGGCTGGCCTCGCGCGCGGCGGCGATCTTGTCCATTTCCTCGCCGATCTCGGCAGGGATGCCCTCGCGGCCCTGGAACCGCGCGGCGACGACGATTGCGCCCTCGGGCAGATTCGAGTGGCGGTACGAGTATTCGAGATCGCGCGCCGGCAGCGTGACGAAGTCGCCGCTCGGCAGCACGACGTCGCAATCGACCAGCACGTCGGCCACCTCATGCCCGTAAGCACCGCCGTTCATCCGCACGAACCCGCCGACCGTGCCGGGAATGCCGCGCAGGAACTCGACCCCGGCAATGCCCGCGTCGCGCGCCTTGGAGGAGACCAGGATGCCGCTCGCGCCGCCGCCGCACTCGAGCACTTTGTCGCGCCGCGCCTCGACCGTCGCGAACGCCTTGCCGAGCCGCACGACAACGCCGGGCACCCCGCCATCGCGGACGATGAGGTTGGAGCCGAGCCCCAGCGCCATCACCGGCGTGCGGCCGCCGAGCCGCTGGAGAAAGTCCCTCAGGTCCTCAAGGTCGGCAGGCTCGAACAGCCAGTCGGCGGCGCCCCCCGCCTTGAACCAGACCAGCGGCGCGAGCGGCGCGTTGCGGGTAAGGCGCCCGCGCACTTCGCCGAGCGCCGCGCGGACGCCGGCCTTTTCCTCGACCGCCGACCAGGGCGCGGCCCCGGCCCGCCATCCGCGCGGCTCGCCGAACTGCGGGCTCACGCCGCCTTCCTCCCGGCAATCGCCTCGGCGAGACCGGCGGCCCAGCGGGTGATGTCGCCGGCGCCCAGGCACACCACGTAGTCCCCGGGCGCGAGGTCGGCGGAAAGCTGCCGCGCCAGGTCGTCGCGGTCGGCGACCGTGCCGGCCGCGCGATGCCCGCGCGACTTGAGGCCGGCGACCAGCGCCTCGGCATCGACCCCGGCGATCGGTTCCTCGCCCGCGGTATAGACGGGGGTCACGTAGACCCGGTCGGCATCGTTGAAGGCGTTCTGGAAGTCGTCCATAAGGTCGCGCAGCCGGGTGAAACGGTGCGGCTGGACCACCGCAATCACCCGCCCGCCGCTGGCCCCCGCGCTCTCGCGCGCGGCCGCGAGCACCGCGCGGATTTCGACCGGATGATGCGCGTAGGCGTCGATCACCGTCGCGCCGCGGACCTCGCCGACGCGGGTGAAGCGCCGGCGCACCCCGCCGAACTGCGCGAAGCCGGTGCGGATCACTTCGTCGGGGCATTCGAGCTCGAGCGCGACCGCGATCGCGGCGAGCGCGTTCTGCACGTTGTGCCGTCCCGGCATCGGCAGGCGCACGCCGGCGATCCGGCGATCCTCCTCCCCCCGGCGGCGGACGATGACGTCGAACAGGTTGCCGCCCGCATCGGGGCGCACGTCGTCCGCGCCGACATCGGCCTGCGGGCTGAAGCCGTAGGTCACCACCTTGCGGTCGCGCACCTGGCCCATCACCGCCTGGACCTCGGGATGATCGATGCACAGCACCGCGGCGCCGTAGAACGGCACGTTGTGGATGAACTCGACGAACGCGCGGCGCACGCCGTCGAAGTCGCCGTAGTGATCGAGATGCTCGGGATCGATGTTGGTGACCACCGCGATTGTGCCGTCGAGGCGCGGGAAGCTGCCGTCGCTCTCGTCGGCCTCGACCACCATCCAGTCGCCGTCGCCGAGCCGGGCGTTGGAGCCGTATTGCTCGATCACCCCGCCGTTCACCACCGTGGGATCGATCCCGCCGGCATCGAGCAGCGCGGCGATCATGCTGGTGGTGGTCGTCTTGCCATGCGTGCCGGCGACCGCGACGGTGTTCTTGAGGCGCATCAGCTCGGCGAGCATCTCGGCGCGGCGCACCACCGGGATGCGCGCCTCCAGCGCGGCGGCGACCTCCGGGTTGCTGCGCTTGACCGCGGTCGAGGTGACCACCACCGCCGCCCCCTCGACGTTCGCGGCGCAGTGCCCGATGTGCACCGGAATGCCGCGCTGGCGCAGCCGCTCGACCGTCGGCCCTTCGGCAAGGTCCGAGCCCTGCACGCTGTAGCCGAGGTTCTTCATCACCTCGGCGATGCCCGACATGCCGATCCCGCCGATGCCGACGAAATGGACGGTGCCGATGTCGGTGGGCACGCCTTTCACGCCAGCGCCTCGCGGCCCGTTGGTGCGATGGCCTCGTCGCCGACCCGGATCACGTCCATCAGCTCGGCCCCGCCGAAGCTTTCGACGAGATCGGCGAGGTCCTGCGCGGCCTTGGGGCGCCCGCAGTTCCACGCGGCGTGCGCGGCGGTGGCGAGCGTCTCGGGCCGCTGCGCGAGCGCCTGGATCTGCTTGGCGAGCTCCTTGGCGGTGAACTTGTCCTGCCGGATCATCCGCGCGCCGCCGGCCTTGACGATCTCGCGCGTGTTCGCCGCCTGGTGATCGTCGGTGGCGATGGGCAGGGGCACGAGGATCGCCGGGCGGCCGACCGTGGTCAGCTCGGCGATCGTCATCGCCCCGGCCCGGCCGATAAACAGGTGCGCGTCGGCGAGCCGGGCGTGCATGTCCTCGAAGAAGGTGCCGAGCTCGGCCGGGATGTCGTGGCTGCGATAGCGCTGGCGCACCGCATCGAGGTCTTCGGCGCGGCACTGCTGGGTCACCTGCAGCCGCTGGCGCAACGCGGGCGGCAGCATCGCCAGCCCGTCGGGCACCACCTCGCTCAGCACCCGCGCGCCCTGGCTGCCCCCGGTCACCAGCACGCGCAGCAGCCCGTCGGCGGTGAAGGCGGGGAACGGCTGGTCGCGCAGCGCCGCGACTTCGGGCCGCACCGGGTTGCCGACGAGGTGGGTCTTGTCAGCGTGCCGGGCGGGTAGCCTGGCAACTTCGGGATAGGCGGTGGCGATCGCATCGACGTTGCGCGCGAAGAAGCGGTTGACCCGCCCCAGCACCGCGTTCTGCTCGTGCACCACGCTGGGCATTTCCGCGGCCATCGCCGCCAGCAGCGCGGGGAACACCGGATAGCCGCCGAAGCCGACGACCGCCGAAGGCTGGAAGCTCTCGAACAGCCGCAGCGCCATCTTGCGCCCTTCGAGGATCGCCGAGAGCGCGCCCAGCCAGCGCAGCGGGTTCCTGCCGAACGTGCTCGCGGGGATGACGTGGACGGGGAGGAAGTCGGGCTTGCCGGGCAGTTCCGCCCCGCGCCGGTCGGTCAGCAGCGCGACATGGTGGCCGCGCCGGGCCAGCTCGGCCGCCAGCGCGAACGCCGGGACGAGGTGTCCCCCGGTGCCGCCCGCGGCGAGCACGTAGTGCCGGCTGGCCCCGCTCATGCCTGCAGCTCCCGCGTGACGAGCGCGCGCAGGCCCGGGGTCTCGCGGTAGAGGAAGGGGTTGCGCCGGGTCAGCGCGACGAGCAGCCCGACCGCGAGGCACACGGCGATCGTCGACGAGCCGCCGTAGCTGATCAGCGGCAGCGTCATCCCCTTGGACGGGAACAGTTGGAGGTTGACGAGGATGTTGATGAACGCCTGCCCGCCGATCTGGGTGGTCAGGCCCGCCGCCGCGAGCAGCGTGGACAGGTCTTCCTCATCGACCAGCCGGGTCAGCACGCGCACGACGATGGCGAGGAACAGCACCACCACCAGCGCGCAGACGAGCAGGCCGAACTCCTCGCCAATCACGCTGAAGATATAGTCGGTGTGCGCTTCGGGCAGGTTCATCTTGCGCACGCCGAGCCACAACCCGCTGCCGGTCCATCCGCCGGCGAGCAGCGTGCGGCTGGCGAGATCGACCTGGTCGAACGCCGTCCCCCCGCCGATGAACGCGTCGATCCGGTGGCGCGCGTTGTCGTATAGGAAGTAGGTCAGCGTCACCGCCAGCGCGCCCGCGCCCATCAGCAGGCCCACCCGCTTCAGCGGGATTCCGGCGAGCAGCACGATCACGAACCACACCCCGGCGAACAGGATCGTGCCGCCGAAATCGGGCTGCAGCATCATCAGCGCGGCGACCAGAGCCATGATCCCGGTCACCGTCGCCAGCACCGGCAAATGCGGATCGCGCGCACGCCAGCTGACCACCCACGCGAGCAGGATCGCGAAGCCTGGCTTCAGGAATTCAGAAGGCTGGAAGCCCGCGATGCCGAGGTTGATCCAGCGCCGCGCGCCGTTGACCTCGCTGCCGATCAGCGGGACCAGCGCGAGGAACACCAGCATCGTACCGGCGAGCACGATTCCCACCCGCCGCGCGTTCTCGCGATTGAGCATCGAGGCGCCGAACAGCACGACGAGGCCGAGCGCCTGCCAGCGCAGGTGCGCCCAGTAGAAGTAGAGCTCGGGCAGCTTGACGCTGGCGGTGGACAGCCGGTGCGCGCTTGCCGGGCTGGCGGCGAACACCGCCGCGGTGCCGAGCGCCATCAGCAGGAGGATGAGCGCGAGCAGCACGCGGTCGACCTCGCGCCACCAGATCTTGAGCTCGGCACGGCGGCCGCGCGGGTAACGCGCCGGGGCGCCGGCGGGCAGCCCGGCGCGGGGGATGTAGGGCCGCTCGGCGCTCATGCCGCGTCTTCCTTGTCGCAGGGGTCGGCGACGGGGTCAGCGGTGAGCGCCGCGACGAACTGGCGGAAGCGTTCGCCCCTCTGCTCGTAGTCCTTGAACTGGTCGAAGCTGGCGCAGGCCGGGCTCAGCAGCACGACGTCGCCCGGCACCGCGGCGGCGAGCGCGCGGCGGACCGCCTCGCACAGCATCTCCGCGCGGGTGACCGGCACGCGGCCTTCGAGCAGCTCGGCGAACCGCGGCCCCGCCTCGCCGATGGTGTAGGCGGCCTTCACATTGGCGAGATGCGCCTCGCACGCGCCGAGCCCGTCTTCCTTGGGCAGCCCGCCGACGATCCAGTGGATGCGGGGGCCGGCCGCCTCCGGCGGAAACGCGGCGAGCGCGGGGGCGGAGCTGTCGGTGTTGGTCGCCTTGCTGTCGTTGACGAACAGCACGCCGTTGTGCGTGGCGGCGCGCTCCATCCGGTGCGGGAGGCCGGTGAAGGTGGGCAGCGCTTCCGCGATACTCAATGCGTCGATTCCGAGCGTGCGAACAGTGGCCAAAGAGGCGGCCAAGTTTTGCGCATTATGCGGACCTTGGAGCGCCGGCCAATCTCCCACAATGTCGGCCGTACTCACTGCCCAAACACGATCTGCACTCTCGGATTTCAGCCGAGCCACGACTTTCTGTGTCTCCGGGTCATTCGCTGCGACTACTGCCTTGTGCGCTGGTGACTGCATTGCGAACAGCCGCGCCTTGGACGCAGCATACGCCTCGAAGCTGTCGTACCGATCGAGATGATCCGGGGTCACGTTCAGCAGCACCGCCACATCGCAATCGAGGCTCTGGGTCAAATCGATCTGGAAGCTCGACAGCTCGAGCACATAGACCCCGCCTTCCGGCAATGGGTCCTGCGCAAGGATCGGCAGGCCGATGTTGCCGCCCATCGTGCTGGGCACGCCCGCGGTCTGGAGGATGTGGTGGACCAGCGCGGTCGTGGTGCTCTTGCCGTTGGTGCCGGTGATCCCGACGACCTTGTGCGGCGGCAGCGACGCGCGGGCTGGCGCGAACAGCTCGATGGCGCCGATCACCGGTACCCCGAACTGCGCGGCGCGCGCGGCGATCGGGTGGGTGTTGAGCGGGACGCCAGGCGAAACGACCACGCCGTCGTAGCCGGTGAGGTCGATCTCCAGCGGATCGGCCAGCCGCACGTTGGCCGGATCGACCTTCGCCCGCGCGACATCCTGCCGGTCCCACGCGGTCACTTGCGCGCCGCTCGCCACCAGCGCCTCGACCGCCGCCAGCCCCGAGCGCGCGAGGCCGAGCACGGCGTAGCGCTTGCCGGCAAAGGCGGGGGAGGTGATCATAGGTGATCCCCCGCGCAGGCGGGGGTCTCAGGCCGCTGGCGGAGCGCCCGATCGCCTGAGATCCCCGCGAAGGCGGGGATCTCAGGCGATCGGGGGCTCCGCCTGCGGCCTGTGACCCCCGCCTGCGCGGGGGATCACCTATGATCACCTCCCCCGCCTTTGCCGGCAAGCGCTACGCCGTGCTCGGCCTCGCG
>JBGSBH010000064.1:0-10549 GCA_041730635.1 Cypionkella sp. | reverse complement strand
GATTGAGCGAGAGAAACCCGGCATGGCCCTCGCGGTGGATCAGGACTTCCTGATCATCCTGAGCTTGTCGAAGGACCGTCATTGCCTGAGCAGGTCCCGGCCAACGATCATTCGCATCACCTGGTTGGTCCCCTCGAGGATCGAGTGCACGCGCAGATCACGCCAGAAGCGTTCGATCGGATAGTCCTTCAGGTAGCCGTAGCCGCCGAACAGCTGCAGCGCGTCGTTGACGATCTTCGATCCGCTGTCGGTGGCGAGGCGCTTGGCCATCGCCGAGAAGCGCGACTTGTCGGGCGCCCCGTCGGTGAGCTTGGCGGCGGCAAGGTAGAGCAGCGCGCGCGCCGCTTCGAGTTCGGTCGCCATGTCGGCGAGCATGAATTGGGTATTCTGGAACTCGGCGATCGGCTGCCCGAACTGCTGACGCTCCTTGGTGTACTTCACCGCTTCGTCGAGACAACGCTGCGCGCCGCCCAGCGAGCACGCCCCGATATTGAGCCGCCCGCCGTCGAGCCCGGCCATCGCGAAGCGAAAGCCTTCGCCCTCGGCACCGACGCGGTTCGCGACCGGCACCCGGCAGTCCTCGAAGATGAGCTGCGCGGTGGGGGAGGCGTTCCAGCCGAGCTTTTTCTCCGGCGCGCCGTGGCGCAGACCGGGCGTGCCCTTCTCGACCACCAGGCAGGTGATCCCGCGCGAGCGATCATCGCTGGTGCGCACCATCACCACGTAGATATCGTTGAACCCGCTTCCGCTGATGAACTGCTTGGTGCCGTTGAGCACGTAGTGATCGCCATCGAGAACCGCGGTGGTCTTGAGCGCGGCGGCGTCCGAGCCCGAGCCCGGCTCGGTCAGCGCGTAGCTGGCGATGTGCTCCATGCTCACCAGCCGAGGCAGGAACCGCGCCTTCAGCTCGGGCCCGCCGAAGCGGTCGATCATCCAGGTCGCCATGTTGTGGATTGAAACGTAGGCGCTGGTCGCCGGGCAGCCATAGGCCATCGCCTCCATGATCAGCGCCGCCTCGAGTCGGCCCAGCGCGATCCCACCCGACTCCTCGGAAACGTAGATCGCCCCGAAGCCGAGCTCGCCGGCCGCCTGCACCACGTCGCGCGGGAAATGATGCTCCTCGTCCCACTGCGCGGCGAACGGGGTGATGCGGTCGGCGGTGAACTTCCGCGCCATGTCCTGGATGGCGAGCTGGTCGTCGGTAAGCTGGAACTGGCCGGTCATGCGGCCCGCGTTAGCGAAAGCCGCGCGCGGTTCAACCCGGGCACTTGGTGTAGATGAACGGCCCGCCCACTTCCTCGCCGCCGCGGTCGAGCCGGGTGAGCGACTTGCCATCGGCCGAGACGGTGAGCGTGATGTCGCGGGTCCACTCCATCCCTTCGCCGGTGAACGCATAATCGGCGCGCAGCGAAGTGTCGCCGCGGTCCTTGATCGTCCCCAGCCGGCCGAACGATTCGTAGAAAGTGAGCGTGGTCGCCGAAATTCGCAGCAGCCCCTTGGCATCGCCGCGCTGCGATGTGCAGTCGGCCGCAACCAGGCCCCAGTTGCCTTGCAGCGCGGGCGGGATGCCGAATTCGGGGATGCCCGCCGCGCCGGGTGCGGGCGGCGACGCGGCGGTGGCCGGCGGGGAGGGGGTCGCGGCCGGGGCCGCGGTGCCTTCGGTCTCGGCGGTTTGCATCCCGTCGTCGCTCTGGCCGCAGGCCGCCAGCGCGAGAGGGACCGCAGCGAGGATGGCGAGGCGCATCGGGCATTCTCCGGTCCGGCACACGAATGGCGATAGAACGAGCGGTGGCCGATCCCGCTCCCGCGCGATCGCCATTGACCCGCGCGCGCCCGCGCCGCTAATGCGCGGCTCACAGGCGGGTATGATGTAATGGTAGCCTGTCAGCTTCCCATGCTGAACGCGCGGGTTCGATTCCCGCTACCCGCTCCACCTCCGCCCTTTGCCCGAGCCGCGAGGCCGGTCGATGGATTGCCCCGGCGCCTTCGGCGCCTCGCAATGACGAATTGTGGGAGAAGGGCGCTATCCTCCCCTGCTCGTCATTGCGAGCGGAGCGAAGCAATCCATCTCCCGCGCTCGCCAAGCCGCGACGCCGGTCGATGGATTGCCGCGGCGCCTTCGGCGCCTCGCAATGACGAGACCGGGAAGAAAGACCTCTCCGACGAGGACCGGGCAGGTCCTGAAACTTGCCGCTGCGACGCGCAAAGTTTCTTTCGTGGTGATTGCAGTTGCAAGCCGCAGTCTTCGCGGCAATGCGCTGCCGCAGGGAGGACCGCTGTTTGGCCGACATGGAAATGGTGGAAGACGGATCGCTGCTCGGGCGGTTCGGCGGCGAGAAGCCGCCCGCCGCGCCGTGGTTCGACGCGGTGCTGGCGATCGAGCCCGAGCGTTCGTTCTTCGCGGTCGACGGCGCCAACATCGAGCTGCTCACCTGGGGCGAGGTCGGCCGGCCGGGCCTCCTGTTCCTCCACGGCAACGCCGCGCACGCCGACTGGTGGAGCTTCATCGCCCCGTTCTTCGCCGCCGACTATCGCTGCGCGGCGATCTCGTGGTCGGGCATGGGCCGCTCGGACTGGCGCGAACGTTACGCGATCCCGACCTTCGGCAAGGAAGCACTGACCGCGATCGAGGTCGCCGGGCTTGCCGCGTCGGGCGCCCCGCCGGTGATCGTCGCGCACTCGTTCGGCGGCTTCCCGACGCTCTATCTGTGCGCCGAGCATCCGGACCGAATCGCCGGCGCGATGCTGGTCGATTCCGCGCCGCCCAAGCGCGGGGGCGGGCCGCCGCCGCGGCTCGCCGAGGGGCGCGCCGAGCACAACCGCTACCCGACGCTCGCCGATGCCTTGCGGCGCTTCCGCTTCCTGCCCGAGCAGGAGACCGGTCGCCCCGAGCTGATCGACCACATGGCGCGCGGTTCGTTGAAGCAAGTCCCGGCGACCGCGGACCCGCCGGCCGGCTGGCCCTGGCGCTTCGACCCACGCTTCTGGCAGCGCTTCGAGCGCGGCGACCTCGCGGAGGAGCTGATCGGCCGCGCGAAGGCGCCGATCGGGATCATCTACGGCGAGCAGTCGGCGCTGCTCACCCCCGAGGGCGTGGCCGAAATGAAGGCGGCGATCCCCGACTTGCGCTTTGTCACCGGCCTGCCGAATGCCGCGCATCACGTGATGGTCGACGACCCGCTGGGGGTGATCGACGCGATCCGCGACGGGCTGCCGAAGCTCGCCTGAAGGCTACTTCGGCGGCATGCGGATGCCGCCGTCGAGCCGGAACTGGTGCGCGTTCAAGTAGCCGTTGCGAGCGATCTCGAGGACCAGCGAAGCGAACTCGTCGGGTTCGCCGAGCCGCTTGGGGAAGGGCACGCTGGCGTTGAGCTGGTCCCACATCGCCGGATTGCGGTCCTTCATGCCCAGCATCAGCGGGGTCGCGAAGATGCCCGGCATGATCGAGTTCACCCGGATGCCGAGGTCCATCAGGTCGCGCGCCATCGGCAGCACGAGGCCGTTCACCCCGGCCTTGCAGCTGCCGTAGATCACCTGGCCAATCTGCCCGTCCTGCGCGGCGACGCTGGCGGTGAGGATGATGCACCCGCGCTCGCCGTCGGCGTTCAAAGGCTCGGCGTTCGCCATGCCTAGCGCCGAGATCGAGGCGACGCGGTAGCTCGAGATCAGCACGCCTTCGGCGCCGAATGCATAGTCCTCGGTGGCGAGCCGCTTGTAGCCCCCGCTCGCCTTGTCCCAGCCGACGGTCTTGCCGCGCCGGCTGGTCATCGCGCAGTGCACGGTCACCCGCTCCTGCCCGTGCGCCTCGCGCGCCCTGGCGAAGCCCGCCTCGACCGACTCTTCGGACGTGATGTCGACATGGCAGAACAGCCCGCCGATCGCGGCGGCGTGCGCTTCGCCGGCCTCGGCGTTGACATCGAAGATCGCGACCTTGAACCCCGCGTCGCTCAAGCCCTGCGCGCTCGCCTTGCCAAGGCCCGAGGCCCCTCCGGTCACTACCGCCGCCAGGCCGGGTTCGAACTTCATGCGCCTCTCCTCGTGCAAGAAACGGCTGTCATCGCCGCGTCACCGCGCTATCGCAAGCGTGGGGCCGAAACGCCAACACGGGATCGTTCGAATCATGACCATGCCGATGCATCGCCGGAGCTTCCTCGGCGCGACCGCCGGCGCCTTCGCCGCGCTCGCCGCGAGCAGTTGCACCACCACCCGCGGGCGCGGCGGGCGGATCGGCTACGGCGCGCTGGTGCCCGACCCCAACGGCCTCGTCGACCTGCCGCAGGGCTTTTCCTACCGGGTGATCTCGCAGCTCGGCGAGGCGATGAGCGACGGCTTCACCGTGCCCGACGCGGCCGACGGAATGGGCTGCTTCGACCTGCCGGGCGGCAAGCTGGCGCTGGTCCGCAACCACGAGCTGGTGCCCGGCCGGGGCGATGCCGGCGGGGTCATGGGTCGCGCCTACGACTACGTCGCCAAGAGCCTCGTCCCGCTGCCGGGCGGGACCACCACGATCGTGCTCGACGCGCGCACGCTGGCGGTCGAGAAGCAGTATCGCTCGCTCGCGGGCACGCTGCGCAACTGCGCCGGCGGAATCACCCCGTGGGGCACTTGGCTGACCTGCGAGGAGGCGGTGGTCACCGCCGACGCGCGGGTGGGCAAGGACCACGGATGGGTGTTCGAGGTGCCGGCTGCCGCGCCCGGGCTGATCGACCCGGTGCCGCTGAAGGCCATGGGGCGCTTCAATCACGAGGCGGCCTGCGTCGATCCGCGCACCGGCATCGTCTACCTCACCGAAGATCGCGACGATTCGCTGCTCTACCGCTTCATCCCCGCCGTGAGGGGCCGGCTGGCCGAAGGCGGCAAGCTCCAGGCGCTGGTGCTGGCAGACGGGATCCAGGACGCCCGCAACTGGGGCGGGGTGGCCTTCGCGCCGCATAGCTGGCACCCGGTGCGGTGGATCGACATGAGCGATGTCGAAGCCCCGAAGGACGACCTGCGGATGCGCGGCGCGGCCGCCGGCGCGGCCCGGTTCGCGCGCGGCGAAGGCATCTGGATGGGCGAGGGCGAGCTCTATTTCGCCTGCACCAGCGGGGGGACCGCCAAGCTCGGTCAGATCTTCCGGCTCGACGTCTCGCGTCCGGCCGACAAGCTGCAGCTGTTCTTCGAATCGACCAGCGCGGACCAGTTCAACTACGGCGATAACCTGACAATTGCGCCGTGGGGCGACCTCATCGTGTGCGAGGATCAGTACACCGACGTGGTCGACAACCACTTGCGCGGGATCGCGCCCTCGGGGGTCGCCTATCCGCTCGCCCGCTCGCGGGTGCAGACTGAATGGGCCGGGGCCTGCTTCTCGCCCGATGGGCGGACGCTGTTCGTCAACCTCTACCACCCGACGAAGACGCTGGCGATCACCGGGCCGTGGGTGTGACCCCCCGCTAGCCGCATGGCGGCGTTCCTGCTCGCGCTGGCGGCGGTGTTCGCGGTCTCGCTCGGCGGGCGCGACCAGTTGCTCGCCGCGCGGCTGGCGCAGCGGCTGGGGAAGGGCGGCGGGCTGCTCGCCGTCGGCGCGCTCGCCTCGACCGGCTCGGCGCTGGCGATGGCCGCCGCCGGCCTCGCGATGGCGCTCGTCCTGCCCGGCGCGGCGGCCGACATGCTGGTGGCGATCGCCCTGCTGGTGGCCTCGATCGAGCTCGCCTGGCATCGCCGGCCTCGGCTGCCCGACGAGCCGACCCGTTCGCTGTTCGCCACCTTCCTCGTGCTGCTCGCCCGCCAGCTCGGCGATGCCGCGCGGTTCTGCGTGTTCGCTTTCGCCGCCGGTGGATCGGCCTGGCTAGCCGGGATCGGCGGCGCGCTCGGCGGCACCGCGGCGCTGGCGCTCGCCGTCGCGCTGGCGGGCGAGCTCGAGGCGTGGCCGCTGCGCGCCATCCGTCTCGCGCTCGCCGCCGTGCTGCTGGTGGCCGCGGTCACGGTCGGCCTCGCCGCGCGCGGGATCGTCAGCTGACCTTTGCCGGGGGCGGCGCGCTCTGCCAAGAGGGGCGTAGATGGACAACCTGACGATCGTCGAAGGGGCAGGCGACGCCGAGATCGCGCGGTGGATCGCCGGCGTGCTCGCGGGGGCGCTGGCCTCCGGCGGGCCGGTCGCGTTCACCGTGCCGGGAGGGGCGAGCCCGTTTCCGATCTTCGAGCGTCTCGCCGGCGAACCGCTCGACTGGCGGCGCCTCGCCGTCTGGCCGAACGACGACCGCGCGGTGCCTGAGCAGCATCCTGCGTCGAATACCGGGCGGATCCGCGCGATCTTCGCGCCCGCCGGAGCGCAAGTCGTCAGCCTGAGCGAGATGGAGCAAGTGCCCCGCTTCGCGCTCGCCTGGCTCGGGATGGGGGAAGACGGCCACGTCGCCTCGCTGTTCCCGAGCGCGAACCCGCGCGTCGATGATCCGCAGGCGATCCGCCGGCTGACCCCGCACCCGCTGCCGCCCGAGGCGCCGTTCGCCCGGATCACGCTGACGCTGCCCGCGCTGCTCGCCAGCGAACGGCTGCTGTTGGTGATCCGCGGGGCGGCGAAGCGCGCGGTGTTCGAAGCCGCCGCCGCCGGCGCCAGCGACTCGCCGATCGCGCGCCTGCTCGCCGGCGCCCGCCAGCCGGTCACATGCTTCGTCTGATCCCCGCTCCGCTGCACCGCGCGGCGCTGCGCTGGGCGCACCGGCTGCGCCATCGCTGGCGGCGCCTCGCCGGGCGCCCGCTCGCCGGGGTCTCGGTGCTGGCGACCGATCTCGAGGGGCGGCTGCTGCTGGTGCGGCACAGCTACGGCCCGGCCGCGTGGGCATTGCCCGGCGGCGGGATGGGCAAGGGCGAGACCCCCGAGGGCGCCGCCCGCCGCGAGCTGGCCGAGGAAGTCGGCTGCGCGCTCGAGAACGCGCAAGTCTTCGCGACGCTTGAGGAAACGCTCTCCGGCGCGCCGCACACCGCCTATCTGGTGAGCGGACGCACGCTCGATCGACCGCAGCCCGACGGGCGCGAAGTGGTCGAGGCCAAGTTCTGCCCGCTCCATTCGCTGCCCGAGCCGCTGAGCCCGCTCGCAAGCGCGCGGATCGCCGCGTGGAAGGCCCGCGCGGACTAGAGCAGGCGCAGCTGCGCCTCGTCGCGCGGCGGTTCCTCGGCGCCTTCGCCGCGCTCGAGGTTCGACAGCGTCAGCCCCATCAGGCGGATCGGCAGCGGCAGCGGCAGCGCCTCGTCGAGCAGCGCGCGAGCGACGCGGGCGAACTCGGCCTTGTCCGCCACCGGGTGCGGCAGCGAGCGGGCTCGGGTGACGAGCTGGAAATCGGTGTACTTGAGCTTGAGCGTGACCGTCCGCCCGCGCGCCTCGGTGCGCTCGATCGAGGCCCAGACGATGTCGACGATCGCCTCGAGCTTCTCGCGCAGCGCAGGGCCGCTCGAGATATCCTCGCCGAACGTCCGCTCGCCGCCGACCGACTTGCGGATGCGGTTGGCCCGCACGGCGCGCAGGTCGATCCCCCGCGCCGCGCGGTAGAGGTAGTCGGCGAAGCTGCCGAAGTGCGCGCGCAACCAGGGTAGATCCCTGGCCAAGAGATCGGCGCCCGTTGCGATCCCCAGCCGCGCCATCTTTTCGGCGCCTTTGGGGCCAATCCCGTGGAAGCGCCGGATCGGCAGGCCCTGCACGAACGCGGCGCCTTCGCCCGGGCGGATCACGCACAGGCCGTCGGGCTTGTTCTGGTCGCTGGCAAGCTTGGCGAGGAACTTGTTGTAGCTGACCCCGGCGCTGGCGGTGAGGCCGGTATCGGCGCGGATGCGGCGGCGGATTTCCTCGGCTATCCGCGTGGCGCTGCTGATGCCCTTGAGGTCGGCGGTCACGTCGAGATAGGCCTCGTCGAGGCTGAGCGGCTCGACGTGCGGGGTGTACTCGCGGAAGATCGCGCGGATTTGCTGGCTGACTTCCTTGTAGACGTCGAAGCGAGCCTTGGCGAAGATCAGGTCCGGGCACAGCCGCCGCGCGGTGACCGCGGGCATTGCGCTCTTCACCCCGAACTTGCGCGCTTCGTAGCTCGCCGCCGCCACCACCCCGCGCCCGCCCGAGCCGCCGACCGCCACCGGCTTTCCGCGCAGCTCGGGATGGTCGCGCTGTTCGACGCTGGCGAAGAAGGCGTCCATGTCGACATGGATGATCTTGCGCAGCCCCTGCGCTTCGTCGTCCGCTGTATCGACCGTATCGTCCACTTCAGCGTGATTGCCGTTCGCCTCGAGCGAAGTCGAGAGGCCGGGCAGCATGTCTCGACTGCGCTCGACACGAACGGGCGGGAGGTCCAAAGGGCCGGGCCCATGCACGGCCCGGCCACCCCCGCTGAAGAGCGCGCCTTTGCTGCGCTGAGCGAGCGCAAGCTCGTGCTGATGATGGCCGCGCTGATGAGCCTGCAGGCGCTCGGCATCGATTCGATGCTGCCCGCGCTGGGGATGATCGCCGGCGACTTGGGCGCCACCGGCAACCAGCGCCAGCTGGTGATCGGCGCCTATCTGCTCGGCTCGGGGATCGGCGCGCTGATCCCCGGGGTGCTCGCCGATCGCTACGGCCGGCGGCCGGTGCTGCTGACGGCAATCGCGATCTACGCCGGCATGTCGCTGCTGTGCGCGCTGGTCGAGCGGTTCGAGGTGCTGATCGGCTTGCGGCTGGCGCAGGCGTTTCTCACCGCGGGGCTGTCGGTGCTGCCGGCGGCGATCATCCGCGATCGGGTCGGCGGGGACCGGATGGCACGGATGATGTCGACCATCATGATGGTCTTCATGATCGTGCCGGTGGTGGCGCCGTTCCTCGGCCAGACGGTGCTGCTGTTCGCCGGCTGGCGATGGATCTTCGTGCTGATGGCCGCGCTGGCGGTGCTGATCGGGCTGTGGACGTGGCGTGACCTGCCCGAGAGCCTGCATGCCGAGGACCGCCAGCCGATCGCGCTGGCGCCGATCTTCCGCAACATGCGCGAAGCGTTCATCCGGCGCGACACGATCGGCTACGTCATCGGATCGAGCCTCGTGTTCGGGGCGCTGTTCGGCTTCCTCAATTCCGCGCAGCAACTGGTCAGCGAGACGTTCGCCGCCGGGCCCTATTTCCCGTTCATCTTCGGCGGCGCGGCAGCGGGCATGGCCGTCAGCAACTTCTTCAATTCGCGGATCGTCGAACGCTTCGGCGCGCGGCGGGTGTCGCACACCGCGCTGCTGGCGTTCATCGCGGTCGCGTTGCTGCAGGTGCTGGCCGCGAGCCAGGAAGACGAGAAGCTGTGGCAGTTCCTCCCGCTGATGGCGACCAACATGGCGCTGCTGGGGTTCGTCGGCGCGAACTTCGGCGCGATCTCGATGCAGCCGTTCCAGCATATCGCCGGTTCGGCCTCGTCCGCGCAGGCGTTCGCGCGCATGGTGACCTCGTCGCTGCTCGGCGCGGCGATCGGCCAGGCGTTCGACGGCACCGCGCGCCCGCTCGCCTGGGCGCTGCTGATCTGCGGCCTGCTGAGCCTGTCGCTGGTGCTGTTCAGCGAGAAGGGCCGGCTGTTCCGCCGGCTGCACCCCCCAACTCGGCATTGAGCCGGCGCCACGCCAGTTCGGCGAACTCGCACAGCAGCGGGCGGGTGTCGCGCGGGTCGATGATGTCCTCGACGTTGAAGCGCTCAGCGCTGCGGAACGGCGAGGTGACCCGGGCGAGCCGGGCCTTGATCGCCGCGAGCTCGGCCACCGGATCGTCCGCCGCCTCGATCTCGGACTTGTAAGCGACCTCGAGCCCGCCGGCGATCGGCAGGCTGCCCCAGTCGCCCGAGGGCCAGCAGTAGCGATACTGGTAACTATCGGCGTTCGACATCGCGCTGCCGGCGATGCCGTAGGCGCGGCGCATGACCACCGAGGCGAGCGGCACGGTGGCCCGGTAGATCGCGTTCATCGCCTGCACGCCATAGCGGATCGTGCCGGCGACCTCGGCCTCGCGCCCGATCATGAAGCCGGGGTTGTCGACCAGGTGGACGATGGGCAGGCGGAACAGGTCGGCGAGCTTGACCCAGCGTTCGACCTTTTCGGATGTCTTGGCGTCCCACGACCCGCCGAGGAAGCTCGGGTCACTCGCCAGCACCATCACCGGCCAGCCGTCGAGCCGGGCGAGCGCGGTGATCGCGGCGCGGCCCCACATGCGGCCGATCTCGAACACCGTGCCGCGGTCGAACACGAGGTCGAGCGCCCGGCGCATCGAATAGACTTGCCTTTGGTCGCGCGGGACGAGGCTCAGCAGCGCTTCCTCGCGGCGATCGGCGGGGTCGCCGGTGTCGACCCGGCGCGCCGGCTGCCCGGCGTATTCGGGCATGAAACTGAGGAAATGGCGCGCGCGGGCGAACGCCTCGGCCTCGGATCCCACCTCGTCGTCCACCACGCCGTTGCGGGTGTGGATGCCGCTGCCGCCGAGCGCCTCCTTGGCTTCCTCGTGGTTGGCCGAGCCTTCGTTCTTCCATCCTTCGCCCAGCGCATCGACCACCGCGGGCCCGGCGGCGAAGATCTGGCTGAGGCCCTT
>JBGSBH010000063.1:0-10608 GCA_041730635.1 Cypionkella sp. | reverse complement strand
GCCCGAGCTCCTCGAGCGTGCACGACGCCTTCCAGCCATTCGGCGTGGCCCAGGTATAGAGATCGATCATCCGATCTGGTCCTTGCTTGACACCGTATGTTCGCAGCAGCGGCGGACCTCGCCAGCCGCTCGATGGACCGGGTGACGGCCGGGCTGCTGGCAGGGAACGACGAGGATCAGACGTTCGACCAGCCGCCGTCGACGACGTAGTCCGCTGCGGTTACGAAGCTGGACGCGTCCGACCCCAGGAACACCGCGGCTTCGGCGATTTCGTCTGGCTTGCCCGCGCGGCCGAGCGGAGCCGCTTTCCCGGCCATCGCCTCAAAGTCGTTGTAGAGCTCTTCCGGTGCATTCGAGTTGACGAAGAACTGGGTGGGCACGATGCCGGGGCTAAGCGAGTTCACTCGGATGCCCTGACCTCCCAACTCCGCCGCCATGCTGCGTGCGAAGGAGCGGACCGCCGCCTTGCTGGCGAAGTAGAGGGAGCCGCCCGGGGCGCCCTTGGACTGGACCGCCGATGCGGTCAGTATGATCGAGCCGCCCGCTCCCATCAGCGGGAGGAGCTTCTGCACCGTGAAGAACACGCCCTTGACGTTCAGGTCGAACTGCCGGTCGAACAGCGCCTCGTCGGCCTGGAGGATGGGCGCGAACATCCCGTTGCCGGCGTTTGCGAACAGGATGTCGACCTGACCCAACTTCTCGCGTGCGCCGGCGGCCAGGCGATCGAGGTCGCTCACTGATGTGGAATCGGCCGCCAAGCCGACCGAGTTCGCTCCAAGGCTCTCGACGGCCGCCTCCACACCCTCCTGGGTGCGTCCAGTGACGAGCACGGTCGCGCCTTCGGCGATGTAGTGTCTGGCTGTGGAAAGCCCCAGGCCAGTGGTGCCGCCGGTGATCACGGCGCGTTTACCCTCGAGACGGCGAGCTGACATGCGCAGGTCCTTTCTTGACTGATCGGTAAATTTCAGCTATGCGTTTGTGATCGATCAGTCAACAACTCATTGCGCAGTAGGGGCACAAATGCCGCGGCCAGCCAGCTTTGACCGGGAGGAGGCTCTCGACGCCGTCATGCGCACCTTCTGGGAGCACGGCTTCGAGGCAACATCTCTCGACCGCATCGAGAGGGCGACCGGCCTCAAGCGGCAGAGCCTCTATAACGCCTTCGGCGACAAGGAGGCGATGTTCGCAGCCGCGCTCGACCGCTACCGGATACAGGTCGGAACGCCGCTCCGAGCACTGCTCGACCATGACGACCCTGCCACGGCAGTCCGCGCCTACCTCGAAGGCCACCTCCGCATGTTGCAGGACCCCTGCACACCAGCAGGATGCCTGATCGCGGGTTGCTCTAGCGAGCTCGGACCTCGCGAGGACTCGGTTGGTGCACGCATGCGCGCCGAGACCGCGGGTGCGGTCGAGGCCGGAGTGGAGGTATTCCGAGCGTGGGCCGCAGCGGGGAAGCTTTCGATTGGCGCAGATCCCGAGCAGCTGGCGGCGCTGCTCGCGACGATCATTCGCGGACTCGCGGTTCTCGCCCGCGCCAACCCGGACCCGGATATTCTGATCCAAGCGGTCGATGGCGCTGTCGCCGCGCTAAGCCCCTTCCTTGGCGCGGCATCGCCGCCCGCTCACGCTCAATGAAGGCCACCTTAGTAATTGCGTCAATCCTGTCGTCCGCTTCGCCGGCGGCGGCGCCAGCGCCGACGCAGCACCAGGCGATCACCGGTCTGGGCGCGCCAGTGCGGATCGATCAAGCCGAAGTCCTCACTTGGAGCTCGCCCGAGCCCGACGCCATCAACATGCACATCGTTCGGGCGCCGGAAGGACTGGTGCTCTTCGATGCGCTCCGCCGCGCGGACCAGGTCGACGAGGCGCTCGCATTCGTCCGAGGCTTGGGTGCACCGGTGCATGCGATCGTCATCACTCACGCCCACACCGATCATTACGGCGGCGTGCCCTTCTGGCGCGCCCACTTCCCGGGCGTCCCCATCTACGCAACCGAAGCAATCCGGGACGAGATCCGCGACGACATCGTGCCGGACAACGCGCGGCGACGTGCCATGTTTGGCTCGCGCTTCCCGACGCAGGCGGAGTTGAACCGGCACCTACCTACGCATTTGCTTCGCGACGCCGAGCCCTTCACCGTCGCGGGCCTAACGATCACGCCGCTGGTCATGGGACCAAGCGAGTCGCAAGCTGCGGCGGTGTACCTCCTGCCGGGACGGCGGACTGCGATCGTGGGCGATCTTGTGAATGTGCTGACCGTATCGGCGCCGACGCTTTCTCTTGGCAGCTGGTTAGACCAGCTCGACCGCATCGAACGTGAGACGCGGCCAGACACCATGCTCCATGTCGGTCACGGTCCGAGCGGACCAGCGCGGCCGCTTATTGCTGAACAGCGCGGATATCTGCTGCTCCTTCAGCGCCTGGTAGCTGAAGCCGCGCGGGACGGTCAGGGCGTCAGCGACGCGGAGACGGACGCGGTCGTTCGCTCGCTGCGCACCACCTATCCCCATTATCGCGGTGCGGCGGCGCTTCCGCCGGACGCGCTCATGCGCGAGAGCGTAGGGTGGGTCGCCCAGCAGCAAAGGCAGCCATCAATACAGCAGCGTGCCTCCTGCCACAAAGCGGAGCGCCGCTCTAAGGACGGTCCTAAGCAATAGGACAAGAGCAGTGAGCGGCAGCTGTCGAAGAGCAGAAAGGGTGGATCCCTGCCCCTAGATTTTCAGGCACCGGCTGCGATGGTGCGGGCGGTCGGACTCGAACCGACACGTATTGCTACGGCGGATTTTGAAACGGGTGTGTCTTCGCTCGAGTAGCCGGTGATGCACCCTCGATACGATCCTCAATGTAGCGTTAAGCGCACGCTCACTCCCATGCCGCACCTCGATTCACACGGAAAGTGATCTGATTGGCGGAGCTTACCGGCCAGACAGCTTCTTGAGCCCGCACCTATGGCGCACCTGAGCACTGAGTTACCTCTGCTTGAACGCCTTAGCTGCGGTCGAGGCGAGCAGGAACATGCGCGACGGCCGCAGCGGGAAGGCCTTGAAGCCGTATCTCGCGTAAAATGCGGCAGCCCGCTCGTTCTTGGCGTCGACTAAGATCGAGTGAACCGCCACGGCATGCGCCGCCGACAACGTACGGGCGATTGCATCGAGAAGAAGCGTCTCGCCGACTTGCTGCCCTCGCATGCGCTCCGCGCGAGCTAGTCGGCCGATCAGCGCCGCCGGAATCGCATCGTAGCGGGGCAGCTTCTTCGCGAGGTCGGTCGGAAGGTCCGCCAGGGCAAGCGTGTGCGAGCTGAGCGAGTAAAAGCCGACTACGCCGTCGGCATCGCTCATCACGAAGACTCGTGCCAGGTTCCGCTTCTCGTCCTGACCGGCCCGCTCGCGAAACCAATCGTCCAAATCGGCCTCACCACAGGTGAAGCCAGCCCGATCATGCTGCGGCCCGAGCGGCTCGATAGCGAGCACCAACGCGGATCAGCCGTATGTCTGCCGGTAGCGTTTGGCGGCTGCCTTGAGCGCCTCCGTCGGCTCGGGCGGGTTTGCCACGGCCTCAAGGAAAGCATCGCGATCAGCACCCATCAGGACCGTGCGCTCGTGCTCGTCGAGCATCCGCCTTGCACCCTCATATGCAAGGTCGCCCGCGGTCAAACCGCTTACCGTCATGGCGCGCTTGATGAGCGCCTTTGCTGAGGGCGTCACC
This sequence comes from Cypionkella sp., assembly GCA_041730635.1. Classification (GTDB taxonomy): domain Bacteria; phylum Pseudomonadota; class Alphaproteobacteria; order Sphingomonadales; family Sphingomonadaceae; genus Tsuneonella. The sequence continues at coordinate 6,900 of JBGSBH010000063.1, read as the reverse complement.
CTCAACTCGATGCGTTCGTCCTTGAGCTCGCGTTCCGGCTTGCGGCGAACAGAGTTTGCCATTCCGCTCTCCTTCGGGTAGATTGTACGTGGTTTCACCGTGCGCTGCAAGGTGGTCGAACAAGATGCTTGATCCACTCCCGACCGAAGCGGGCCTGCCTTTGCGCGACGCTGCCGACGGCTCGTCGGTTTGCGTTGCGCACGCCTATGGTTTCCCCAAGGTCGCGAGGTGGCAAAAGCTCGCTCCAAATCACTTAGTGACGGTCGAGGAGTCGAGCTATTCGACCTTACGGACTATGTTCAACCGGCTCGGCCGCGCCGCGCCTCTCGCCGCGCCAGCGGCAAAGACCTCGTCGTCACCGATGATTGGCCTGATCTCGTGCCGATCACGGAGCGCGAGCTCAGGGTCATCGAGGGGCACTTCGCGGACTTCCTGGACGGAGTGTTTGGCCCCCGCTTCTGACGCCGCAAGGAGGCCGCCGTGGTCAAGGCAATGAAGAGTCCAGCGGCCGAAGAGAACCCGACGGTCAAGCTGCAACGGGCGGCGCTCTATCTTCGCGTCTCGACCGGACGCCAGGCCGACAACGATCTTTCGATCCCAGATCAGCGTCGCCAGACAGAGGCCTACTGCACGGCGAAGAACTGGGAAGTGGCGGACGTATACGTCGAGCCCGGCGCCTCGGCTATGGATGAACGTCGGCCCGAGTTCCAGAAGATGATCGACGCCGCGCTGGTGAAAGGTCCGCCCTTTACGGTCATCGTCGTCCATTCCTTCTCGCGATTTTTTCGCGATCAGTTCCTGCTGGAATACTACGTCCGCAAGCTCGCCAAGAACGGCGTCAAGCTCGTCTCGATCACGCAGGACCTGAGCGACGACCCGATGGGCAACATGATCCGACAGATCATGGGCATGTTCGACGAGTACCAGTCGCGCGAAAACGGCAAGCACACCCTCCGCGCCATGAAAGAGAACGCACGGCAGGGCTACTGGAACGGGGCCCGGCCACCGCTCGGCTACCGCATCGTCGCAGCCGAGCAGCGCGGGGCCAAGGTCAAGAAGAAGCTGGAGATCGATCCGCTACATGCCGAGACGGTACGTCTGATCTACCGCCTGGCGTTAGAAGGCGCGAACGGCGGCGGCCCCATGGGCCTAAAGAGCATCACCAAGCACCTCAACGAGGTAGGGCTGCGAACGCGCGACGGTGGCCGCTTTGGCATCGCCTCGGTTCACCAGATCTTGACACGAGAGACCTACATCGGGCGACACAAGTTCAACTACCGCGACTATACCACCAAGGCGGCGAAGCCGGAATCGGAGCACGCGATCATGATCGTGGACCCGATCGTGTCGGAGGCCGACTTCTACGCTGTCCAGGAGTCACTCAAGGCACGCAGCCCAGCGATGATGGCACCGCGGGCGGTCAGCGGCCCGACGCTACTGACCGGCATCTGCTTCTGCGCGCATTGCGGTGGGGCCATGACGCTGCGGACTGGAAAGCGCATCTACCGCTACTACACGTGCTCGACGAAGGCACGGCAGGGCGAGACCGGCTGCCGCGGCCAGAGCGTCCCGATGGACAAGCTCGACGAAGCAGTGATCCAGCATATCGAGTGGCGCCTACTGGACCCGCGGCGCCTCGAAAGGCTGATGAACGAGTTGCTCGAGCGGCGGCACCAGTGGGCGGAAAGCCGCAAGACTCACGTCGCTGAGATGCGCCGTCGTGCGGCCGAAGCTGAAGCCAAGCTCGGTCGCCTCTACCAATTGATCGAGAGCGGCGTCGCCGACCTGACGGAACCGGTTCTGGCGAGTCGGATAGCGGAGCTGAAAGCGATTCGCGACCAGGCCCACGCCGACGCGGATCGGGCCTCGGCGACGATGGAGAAGGCTGATGCCGTCGTCACGCCGGAGACGCTCCGCGCCTTCGCCTTGGCTGCCCGCAAGAAACTCAGAAACGAGGACGGCACCTACCGCCGGGACCACCTCCGCGCTTTAGCCCAGCGCGTGGAGGTGGTCGATGCTACCGAGGTCCGCATCAGCGGATCGCGAACCGAACTTCTCCGAACTCTTATCGCCTGTGCAGGCGTAGGTTCGGCGGAGTTCCGCGTTCGCGGTTTTGAACCGAAATGGCGCGCCCGGAACGATTCGAACGTCCGACGCTCAGATTCGTAGTCTGATGCTCTATCCAGCTGAGCTACGGGCGCGCGTTGGAGGGCGGCACATAGAGAGCGGCCCGGAGCTTGGCAATCCCTATCGCTCGCCGCCGCGGAGCTGGGCGAGAAGCGCGCGATCGAGCGGCGGAAGCGGCAGTTCGGCGGCCTGCGCGGGGGTGAACCAGCCTGCCTCGGCCCCGCCGCGCGCCGTCGGCCGGCCGGAAAAGGAGCCGACGGTGTAAAGCAGGATGACGATCGCCGGCTCGCCCCCGCCGGCGGCGGCTTCGGCGAAGCCGGCCGGGCGCAGCGCGTCGTCCGCAAGGTCGATGCCGAGTTCCTCGGCCAGCTCGCGAACCAGCGCGGCGCGGGGATTTTCGCCCGGCTCGACCTTGCCGCCGGGGAATTCCCACAAGCCCGCGTGGCGCTTGCCCGGCGGGCGCCGCTGCAGCAGCAACCGCCCGTCCCCGTCGCGCAGCACGCCGGCGACGACCGGCATCCATGTCGGATTATTTGCCAAGGTGGCCGTTCCCCGAAACCTTTTCTTAACTCGGCAGGCGCACAAGCGGCCCGTCAGGCAGTATTCGACGGACAGGAACCGATGCCGATGCGCAAGCTCCTCAAGGCGATTGCCAGCGACATTTCGGGGGCCACCGCCGTCGAATACGGTCTGATCCTGGCGATGGTTTTCCTCGCCATGCTCGCAGCTGTCCAGGGTTTCGGCAACACGTCCATCGCGATGTGGAACGGCATTGCCGAAAAGGTGAAGGCGGCGTGAGGTCGAACGCGGGTTAGGGGTTTATCAACTCCGCATCCGTAACAGACACAATTGCCCGAAGCCGTGATTTGGGGCGGCCAGGGTGGGGTAGACGAAGACTGACCAGGAGACATCAGATGCAGTTCATCAACAAGCTCGCCCGCGACGAAGCCGGCGCCACCGCCATCGAATACGGCCTGATCGCCGCGCTGATCGCGGTTGCCGCGATCGCCGCGATGCAGGGTCTCGGCAACCAGCTGAGCAAGACCTTCACCACCGTTTCGACCAAGATGGCCTGATCGCCCTCGACGGACGAAACAAAAACGGGCGGCGGGAGCGATCCCGCCGCCCTTTTCGTGCGCGGCGAGGCGCTCAGCGGCCGCGAACGACCAGCTTGACCTTCTGGCCCGCCGTCAGCGTCTGGTTCGCGGTCAGTCCGTTGAGCACCCGGAAGCGCTGCTCGCGCGCGTCGCTGTAGGCCATCCGCGCGGCCAGCGACTGCACGGTGTCGTTGCGGCCGACCGTCACCACGTCGATCACCCGCGGGATCACCTGGGCCGCCTCGCTGGTCGAGATTCGCCGCATCGAATTGAACATCGGCGAGAACACCGCGCTGCGGCCCGCCTGGGTCAGCGCGGCGAAGTGATAGGCCTGATCGTTGCCGAATTCGTAGGCGAACACCACCACGTCGACCTGGCGACCGCCAGAGTTCACCCGCGCCACCCCGTACATCGCCGGCAGCCCGTTGACGGTGGTACGCTGAAGGGTCTGGGGCGCGAGCTGCTGATCGATCGCAGCGAACGCCTGGCGGACGTAGCTCTCGAGGCTGCCGCCATAGCGCGCGGTGGTGAGCTGGGCCTGCCCGCTCTGCCCGTTGATCGAGACCGCGCGGGTGCCATTGACCATGTAGAACCCGGCCGGCGCGGTGAATGACAGCCGCAGTTCCGGATGGATGAACTGTCGCCCCTCGATCACCCCCTGCGCCGGGTCGTCGCCGTAAGTCAGCCCGTCGATCCGCGCGAGGAACGTGTCGCGGTTGGTGTTGCCGGCGACATTCCCCGCGAGCGTTGCGGCGTTGCGGACCCGGCTCGCCGGATCGGGGTGAGTCGAAGCCCATTCGGGCACCCGCGCGTCGTTGCGGCCCTGGAGCGAGGCATCGAGCGCGTTCTGGCTCGCCAGGCTCTGCAGCACGGTCGACATCGCCCGCGGGTCATACCCCGCCGAGCGCAGGTACTGGATGCCGAGGCGATCCGCCTCGAGCTCCTGGCTGCGCGAAAACTTCAGCGTCAGCATTTGCGTGCCCTGCTGGATGCCGCGGCCGAGCAGCTGCCCGACCTGGCTGTTGCCCAGCACCGCTCCGGTCAGCACCGTCCCGAGCAGGCCGATAATCGAGTTCTTGGTGTTTTCCTTCTGGCGCCGCTGGGCATGGCGCGCCGCGACATGGCCGACCTCGTGCCCGAGAACGCCCGCAAGCTCGGCTTCGTTGTTCATCAGCGCGACCAGTTGCCGCGTGGTGTAGATGTAGCCCCCGGGAATCGCGAGCGCGTTGTTGACCGAGCTGTTGAGCAGCGACACGGTGAAGGCGTCGCGCGCGCCCGACAGGCCGGATTGCACGGCGATGTTCTTGCCCACCTGCTCGACGTACTGGGCGTGCGGCCCGGTCATCGCGCCGCCGAACTCCTGCAGCAGCTGCGGGTGCGCCTCGGCCCCCTGCTTCGCTTCGGCCGCGGTGATCGCTCTCGCCGTGCGGATGCTTTGCGCGCTGCCGCTGGCGGCCAGGCCGAGCAGGGCGGCACCGGCGAGCAGGATCGCGGCGCGGGAAGGGTTGCGTCGATTGGGCATGGGTGGTCTCCAGGGCTTCAGGCGGCGACCCACCCCGCCGCGGTACGTTCGTCTGGCGCAAAAAACCCGCCGGGCGCGCGCTTGGTTCCCCGCGGGGATCGGCGATCAGTCGGCGCCGAGCGCCAGGAAGCGGTCTTCGCGCAACCGCCGGACCGCCTCAAGCTCCATCGCCACCAGCCGGTCGAGCTCCTCGCCGATCGCCTGCCCCAGCGCTTTCGCCATGCCGACCGGATCGCGGTGCGCGCCGCCGACCGGTTCGGGCACGATGCGGTCGATCACCCCCAGCCGCTCGAGGTGCTGCGCGGTGACCTTCATCGCCTCAGCCGCCTCGGGCGCCTTCTCCGCCGTGCGCCAGAGGATCGAGGCGCACCCTTCGGGCGAGATCACCGAATACACCGCATGCTCGAGCATCAGCACCCGCTCGGCGCTCGCCAGCGCCACCGCGCCGCCCGATCCGCCCTCGCCGACGATCGTCGCGACCATCGGCACCGGCAGCGCGAGGCACGCCTCGGTCGAGCGCGCGATCGCTTCGGCCTGGCCGCGCTCTTCCGCCTCGATCCCGGGGAACGCGCCCGAAGTATCGACCAGCGTCACCACCGGCAGGCCGAAGCGGCCGGCGAGGTCCATCAGCCGGATCGCCTTGCGGTAGCCCTCGGGCTTGCCCATCCCGAAGTTGTGGCGGATCCGGCTCTCGGTATCGTGCCCTTTCTCGTGCCCGATCAGCACGATCTTGCGCCCGCCGAGCGTGGCGAACCCGCCGAGGATCGCCTGATCGTCGCCGTAAGTCCGGTCGCCGCCGAGCGGCACGAAATCGTCGAACGCGTGGGCCACGTAATCGCGGAAATGCGGCCTGAGCGGATGCCGTGCGACCTGGGTCTTCTGCCACGGGGTGAGCGCGGCGTAAGTCGTCGCCAGCAGCTCGGCGCTTTTCGCTTCGAGCCGGGCGAGCTCGGGTGCGATGTCGACCTCGTCGCCGGTCGCGGCGGCGCGCAGCTCGGCGATGCGCTGCTCGAGCTGGGCGACCGGCTTCTCGAATTCGAGATAGGAGTGCATCGCCAGCGCGCTAGTCGCGCCGGCTGAGCCGCGCAAGCGGATGCCGCTCGTTGACCAGCGCCACCAGCCGCGCCGAATCGACATGCGTGTAGATCTGCGTGGTGGCGATGTCGGCATGGCCGAGCAGCGTCTGCAGCACGCGCAAGTCCGCCCCGCCCTCCAGCAAGTGCGTGGCGAAGGCGTGGCGGAGCACGTGCGGGCTCACCTTGTCCGCCGCGATCCCGGCGCGCGCGGCGAGCCCCTTGATCAACTGGAACAGACGCACGCGGGTGAGATGAGCGCCGCCGCGCGACGGGAAGACGTAGCGGCCCGCCGGGCGCACCGCCAGCCAGCGCGACAGCGCGCCGCGCGCGCGTTCGCCCACCGGCACCATCCGCGAATGCCCGCCCTTGCCGCTCACGGTCAGGAACGGAGCGTCGCGCGGCACCGCCGCCAGCGGCAGCGAGACCAGCTCGGTCGCGCGCAGACCCGATCCGTACAGCATCTCCAGCAGCGCGAGCGTTCGCACCGCTTCGGGCCGCTCGCCGGCGGCTTCCTCCTCCGCGCGGGCGAACAGCGCGGCGATCTCGGCATGAGCGAGCACTTTGGGCAACGCGCGGCGGGCCGGCGGGCGCGGGAGAGCGGCGCTGGGATCGTCGGCGCGCCGGCCCTCGTCGACCAGAAAACCATAGAACTGGCGCAGCGCCGAGGCCTTGCGCGCGACGCTCGCCGGGGCCAGGTCCGACCACGCCGTGGCGAGCCGGCCGAGGGCGGCGGCATCGGCGCCGGCCAGGTCGCCGAGCGTGGCTTCGGCCTGCGCCAGATCGCGCGCATAGGCGGCGAGGGTGTTGGCCGCTGCCCCCCGCTCCGCGGCGAGCCTACAGAAATTCGCCGGTCGGCACGTTCAGCCCCGTGGCCCGGCGCAGGACCAAGCCGCGTTGCGGGGTTTCTTCCATCATCGGAATGGACCGGGGCAGGAGCGTCCAGAGGTTGTCGGTGCCCTGACCCTGCGGGTCGGCGTGGTGGTAATTGCGGGCGACGGGCCAGGCCGAATCATCGAAGTCGGGGTTTTCCCAGCCCCAGGGAAAACGGGCCGCGTCCACCCGGTCGCCGGGGCCGATG
>JBGSBH010000062.1:0-10671 GCA_041730635.1 Cypionkella sp. | reverse complement strand
AGGCGCCGCACGGCGTTGACCGCGCCCGCCACCACCGCCACCGGGTCGCTCGGCTGCAGGTGCTCGTACAGCGCCGGCTTGTGCACGAGCCGGCCTCGCGGGCGGCGACCCCGAGCTGATCGAGGCGGTCCGCCGCAACGTGACTTTCGCCGGACCCGGCGATCCGGCGACGGTCGCCGCCGGCCTGCGCGCGTTCGCCGGGCGGCTCGCGCGTACGGGCGACGCGGCGTTGCTCGCCGGCGAGATCGCGCCGTGAGCGAGCCGGCCAGCCCCGAGTTCGGCCGGGTCGTGCGTGCCTACCCGCTGCCGCCCGAGCACCTGGCGATCAGCGCCGACGAGGCGGAGCGCGCGGCGCTCGCGGCTCGCTTCGGCATCGAACGGCTCGACTCGCTGAGCGCCGAACTGGCGCTCGAGCGAAATGGTGATGCGGTCATCGCGCGCGGAACCATGAGCGCGGCTCTGGTCCAGAACTGCGCGGTATCCGGCGAGCCGTTCGCCACTGGCATCGACGAACCGCTCGACTTGCGCTTCGTGCCGGCGGGGACCCTGCCCGAGAGCGAGGAGGAGATCGAGCTCGCCTCGGGCGGGCCCGACGAGATCGAGTTCGCCGGCGACAGCTTCGATCTGGGCGAAGCCGTGGCGCAGAGCCTGGGGCTGGCGATCGACCCTTACGCCGAAGGGCCCGGAGCCGACGAGGCGCGGCGGGCGGCGGGGATCGTGATTGAGGGCGAGGGCGAAGGCGCGCTCGCGGAGCTCTTGCGCGGCCTCAAGCCCGGCTGACCCTGCCTACACCTCAGAACGGGATGTCGTCGTCGAGATCGTCGTAGTTCGAGCCGCCGCCGCCCGAACCACCCGCGCCGCCGCCGCCCTGGTTCCAGCCGCCACCTTGGCCGCCTCCGCCGCCTCCCGAGCCGCCGCCGCGGCCCCAGTCGCCGCCGCCGCCACCGCCGCGCTGACCCCCGCCACCGCCGCCCGGGGCGCCGTCGAGCATCGTCATCACCGCGCCGGGGCCCTGCAGCACGACCTCGGTCGAGTAGCGGTCGTTACCCGACTGGTCTTGCCACTTCCTCGTCTGCAGCTTGCCCTCGACGTAGACCTTGCTGCCCTTGCGCAAGTACTGCTCGGCGACGCCGACTAGCCCTTCGGAAAAGATCGCCACCGAGTGCCACTCGGTCTTTTCCTTGCGCTCGCCGGTCTGGCGGTCCTTCCAGTTTTCCGTAGTGGCGATGCGCAGGTTGCACACCTTGCCGCCGTTCTGGAAGCTGCGCACCTCGGGGTCCGCTCCGAGATTGCCGATCAGCATGACTTTGTTGAGGCTTCCGGCCATGGAATCGCTTTCCTCTCGTGTTGGCGGAGCGCTTAACTAACCCGTTCGTCCCGCGCCAGCCCAGCGCCGCCTTTTGCACATACGAGACACGCATAGGATGCGATCGGGATCGACGCGGTGCCTCTCGCCGTTTCGCGCGAAGAGCGCAGAGGGGCAGAGAGCGCAAAGAGATTGCGTTCGCGGCGAAGCCGCAGTCCATACAAACTAGAGCGCCTTCGGAGCGGCCGCGGATGGAGAAGCAAGCCTTCGGCTCGAACGAGCTTCTCTGCGCCCTTCGCTCCTCTGCGCTCTCTGCGCGAAACCCTTCCGAGCTACAACCCGAGCGCGACCGCGGTCCAGTAGGTCAGCCCGGCGAACAGGTACGCCAGCGCGAACAGGTAGGCGAGCATGAACGCCGGCCATTTCCACCCGTTGGTCTCGCGGCGGGTGACCGCGATGGTAGACAGGCACTGCGGAGCGAAGACGAACCAGGCGAGGAACGCGAGCGCGGTCGGCAGGCTCCAGCGGCTGGAAAGCTGGCTGGCGAGCCCCTCCGCGGCGGCTTCCTCGTCCGGCGCGTCGACCGCGTAGGTGGTGGCGAGGCTCGACACCGCGACCTCGCGCGCGGCCATTGCGGGGACCAGCGCCAGCGCGATCTCGCGGTTGAAGCCGATCGGTTCGACCAGCACCGCGATCCCCTTGCTGAGCTGGCCGGCCACCGAAGCCTCGACCTGGCTCTCGCCGGGCGCCGCGCGGGGGAAGCTCAGCAGTAGCCACAGGATGATGGTGACGGTGAAGATGATGGTCCCCGCGCGGCGCAGGAACACCCACGCGCGCTGCCACAGTCCGATGAGCAGATCCTTGGGATGCGGCAGCTGATAGCGCGGCAGCTCCATGATGAAGCCGCTGCCCGTGCCCCTGGCGACCGAGCGGCGCAGCACCAGCGCCGCCGCCATCGCGCCGAGGATGCCGGCGACGTAGAGCCCGAACAGCACCAGCCCCTGGAGGCCCACGCCGGGGCCGACGGTGGTCGCCGGAATGAACGCGGCGATGATCACCGCATAGACCGGCAGCCGGGCCGAGCAGGTCATCAGCGGGGCGATCAGGATCGTCGTCAGCCGGTCCTTGGGATCGGCGATGCTGCGGGTCGCCATGATCCCCGGGATCGCGCAGGCGAAGCTCGACAGCAGCGGGATGAAGCTGCGGCCCGACAGGCCCACGCCCTGCATCATCCGGTCCATCAGGTACGCCGCGCGCGCCATGTAGCCCGACGCTTCCATCACCAGGATAAAGGCGAACAGGATCACGATCTGCGGCAGGAACACCACCACCGAACCGACCCCGGCGATGACCCCCTCGGTCAGCAGGTCGCGCAGGAAACCGCCGGGCAGCGCGCCCTTGATCCCGTCGGACATCATGCCGGCGAGCCCCTCGAGCGCGTCGGCGAACGGGGTCGCCCAGGCGAACACCGCCTGGAACACCACGAACAGCAGCGCGAACAGGATTAACGGGCCGAGCCAGGGGTGCAGCAGCACTTTGTCGAGCCCGGCGTGGAGCCGGTGCTGCGCGCTTTCGGCGAGGATCGCGCCCCGGGCGATGTTGGCCGCGGCGAGCCGCCGCTCGGGCAGCGTCAGGCGGGCTTGCGGCGCGCCGAGGTCGCTGTGCTCGCGCGGCTGCGCCGTCTCGATTGCCGCGCCCAGCTCCGCCAGCCCGCGGCGGCGGACGGCGACCGTCGGCACCACCGGCACGCCGAGCTCGCGCGAGAGCGCCTGCGGGTCGAGGGTCAGCCCGTCGCGCTCCGCGAGATCGACCATGTTGAGCGCCACCACCGTGCGCCGGCCGAGCGCGATCACTTCCTGCGCGAACACCAGGTGATGCTCGAGATTGGCCGCGTCGAGCACCACGACTAGGATGTCGGGCGTTGCCTCGCCGGCGAATTCGCCGTGCACGACCTTGCGGGTCACTTCCTCGTCCGGGCTCGTCGGCTCGAACGAGTAAGCGCCGGGCAGATCGATCAGCTCGACCGGCTCGCCGCTCGGCAGCACCAGTCGTCCGGCTTTCCGCTCGACGGTGACCCCCGGGTAGTTGGCGATCTTCTGGCGCGCGCCGGTGAGCGCGTTGAACAGCGCGCTCTTGCCGGCATTGGGGTTGCCGACCAGCGCCGCGGTGCGGGGGCCCTTCACAGCGGCTCGACCGCCATCGCGGCGGCGTGCACGCGGCGCACCGCCACCGTCATCCGCCCGATCTGCACCGCCAGCGGATCGCGCCCGCCGAACACACCGCGGTGCGCGATGCCGATCTCGGCCCCGGCGTCGAGCCCGAGCGCGCGCAGCCGCGCCCCGTCCTCGGGCGCCAGCCGCGCCCAGTCGACCGCGACGATCCGCGCGCGCGCGCCGCGCTGGAGGCTCTCGAGCGTCATCGCCTGCGAGATACGAGCGCGCGGGGCTTCTTGCAACTGATTATCAATAAGCTCAGCGCGAGGGATAGCGCAGCCGGCCGAGGAAGCGGGTCACGCTGAAGCGCTCGACGTCGGGCCGCAGCAGGCGCGCCTTGGCTTTCTCGAACCGCATGACCCCGTCGATCCGCCGATCGAGGAAAGCGTGCGTCTCGGCCTTGCCCGGGCTCCCGTCGTCGACGAACACCGCCAGCGTCGCCGCGTAGAGCGAGGCGAGGATCGCGCGCTTGGTGTAGTGGTTGTAGTCGGTCGCGGTATCGCCCGCGGCGCGCCACATCCGGTCGGCGCTGGCCCAGCCGAGCCGCGCCGTGCGCGCGAGGTTCTGCGGCATCGCCATGATCGCCAGCGCGCGGCGCAGCGCCTCCTCGCGGCCGGCCATCGCCGCCAGCCGCGCACGGACGAGCGCGCCGATCCGTGTCCGCACCTTCATCGTCGCGAGCGTCTCGCGCGGGAGCGCCGCGTCCATCGCCGCGTCGATCGAGGCGATCCAGGCGGCGATCATGTCCATCGCCCCGCCGGGATAGGCGAGCCGCGCGACGTCGGGATCGACGCCTTCGCTCTGCGCCGCGGCAATCAGTGCCGCCTCGCTCCACCCGTCGAACACCGCGGCGTCGGCAACCGCCGGGGCGAGCGCCAACCGCAGTTCGTCGAGCGTCAGGTCGGCCGCGGCGAGGGTCACGCCCCGGGCCCGTAGGTGCCCTTGTCCGCCCCGGCCGCCTTGCGCTCGGCCTCGGCGCGGCGGATTTCCTCGAGCACGCCGGCGGACGCGCCCATCAGCGTCGCGTAGTCGCGCGCCGAGCGGCCCGAATTGTCCGGCCGATCGGCGTTCGCGCCGTGCTTCAGCAGCAACCGCACCAGCGCGGTGTCGCGGCGGTGGACCGCGGCGATCAGCGGGGTCTCCCCCGCGGCGTTGGGCACGTCCACCCGCCCGCCGGCCTTGACCAGTCGCTCGACCCCTTCGACGAAGCCGAGGCTGGCGGCGAGGGTGACCGGGGTGACCCCGTTGCGGTCGGCCGCGTTGGGATTGGCGCCGCGCTCGAGCAGGAACTTGGTCCACAATTCGTCGCGCCGCTGGACCACGATGTGCAGCGCGGTCTCGTTGGTCGTCCGGTCGCGCGAATGAATGATCGTCGAGCCCGGCTCGTTCAGGAACTTGGTCGCTTCGGTCCCGTCGCGATCGCGCACGGCTTTCAGGAACTGGTAGCCTTCGGAAAACTGCGCGGCCGCCGGCAGCGGCGCGGCCGCCACGGCCAGCGCCAGCGCGAGCCCCGCCTTGCGGATAATGCCCCGATGCATCTTCCACTCGCCTTTCGTTGCCGCCAAAACGCGCGCGATGACGCGCCCTTGCGCCCGGCCGGTTAGCAGACCATGAACCGCCGCGCCATGCCTCGCCCGATCCTTCTGCCGCTCCTGCTCGCCCTCGCCGCCTGCGGTGCCCAGTCCGGCCCCGCGGAGCAGCCGCCGCTCGCCGGAGCGACCATCGGCGGCGATTTCACCCTCGTCGATCAGACCGGCAAGGAACGCCGCTGGGCCGATTTCCGCGGGCGTTACGCGGTGGTCTATTTCGGCTTCACCTACTGCCCCGACATCTGCCCGACCGACATGCAGCGCACCGCGCAAGGGCTGCGCAAGTTCGCCGCCGAGGCGCCGGCGCGCGCGGCCAAGATGCAGCAGATCTTCATCAGCGTCGATCCCGAGCGTGACACCCCGCAAGTGGTCGGCGAGTTCGCCGCCGCCTTCGGTAAGGATATCGTCGCGCTGACCGGCACGCGCGAACAGGTCGATGCCGCGGCCAAGGCCTTCAAGGTGTTCCACTCCAAGGGCGAGGAGCAGGGCGGCGGCGCCTACCTCGTCAACCATTCGAACGTGACCTATCTGTTCGATCCCGAAGGCCGCCCACTCGCCACCCTGCCAACCGACCAGGGCGCCGACGCGGTCGCGGCGGAGCTGGCCAGATGGGTGCGCTGAGAGAAGGCTTCTGGCGCCTGCCGCTGGCCGAGCTCAGCCGCGACGAATGGGAAGCGCTGTGCGACGGCTGCGGCCGCTGCTGCCTGCACAAGCTCGAGGACGAGGACAGCGGCGAGATCGCGCACACCAATGTCGCCTGCAAGCTGCTCGACCGCGGTACCGCGCGCTGCGGCGACTATCGCAACCGGCGCGCATTCGTGCCCGATTGCCTGCGGCTGACCCCGCGCCTGCTCGCGGGGATCAACTGGCTGCCCGATAGCTGCGCCTATCGCCTGCGCGCGGCCGGCAAGCCGCTGGCCGAATGGCATTACCTCCTCAGCGGCGACCCGGGCGCGGTGCACCGTCGGGGACCGGGCGTGGCCGGCCGGGTGGTGAGCGAGATCGACGCCGGCCCGCTCGAAAATCACGTGGTCGACTGGCCGGATGACGAGGACGAGGCCGCGGCATGATCGACTGGCTGCGCCGCGCGCCGCCCCTGCCCGAGATCGACCTCGGCGACGCGAGCCTGCCGGTTGCTATCCGGCGCAATCCGCGCGCGCGCCGGCTGACGCTGCGGCTCGCGCCCGACGGCAGCGAGGTGCGCGTCACCCTGCCCCGCTGGTGCGCGGAGCGCGAAGCGCTGGCGTTCGTCCACGCGCGCGCCGGCTGGCTCGCGGAACAGCTCGCCAAAGTCCCGCCCGCCGCTCCGCCCGCCCCGGGGGGCCCGGTGCTGTACCGCGGCCAGCCGCTGACGATCGAGTGGCACGAACGGGGCAGCCGCGTGCCGCGGGCCACCGCGGACAGCCTCGTCGTGAGTGGCCCGCGTGAAAGCCTCGCCCCCCGCCTCCAGCGCTGGCTCGAGCGCGAGGCCGCACGGCTGACGGCGGCCGCCGGCGCCGAATTCGCCGCGCGCGCCGGGATCGCCCCGCCCGCGCTGCGGCTGACCCGCGCGCAGCGGCGCTGGGGAAGCTGCTCGACCAGCGGGATCGTGCGGATCAACTGGCGGCTGGTCCAGGCGCCCGACGCGGTGCGCCGCTCGGTCGTCGCGCACGAGATCGCGCACTGCCTGCACTTTGATCACAGCCCGGCGTTCCACGCGGCGCTGGCTCGCATCTTCGACGGCGATCTCGCCGCCGCCGACGGCTGGCTGAAGCGGCACGGGCGAACCCTCTACGCCGCGTTCGGCTAGCGCGGCGCGCGCGGCTATCCTATCTTCCCGCCATGCGCCGCCTGCAACGCCTCAACCCCGGGCCGGGAATCGCCGACTTCTGGCGCGAGTTCAAACGGCCGAACCCCTATCGCTGGCCGGTGCTGGCAGGCTCCGCGCTGCTAACCGGCTCGCTGCTCTATCTGCTGACCGAGGATGCCGCCGATCTCAACTGGATCGTCGTCGGAATCCTCGCGCTGATCGCCGCGATCGCGATCGGCGCGGCGATCGCCGAGCGGGTCAAGATCCGCTTCGGCATCCTGCTGCTCGCCGCCGCGGTGCCGGCGGCGATCTTCTGGCAGTTCGGGCAGGAGCGCTGGCGCATCCCCCCGGCGCCGCCGCAGGTCGAGTTCATCTCGACTTTCGAGGAAGGGCGCAGCGATGCCGAGATCGCCGCCTCCAATCGCGCCAACCAGGCGGTGCAGGATCGCCTGCGCGCCGAGCAGCGCCAACGCGAGGAAGAGGCAAAGGACGCCTATCGCGCGCTCGGCCGCGCCTCGGGCATCGACGTCGAGGCGATGGAGCGGCGGATCGCCCGCGAAAAGGCCGCGGAAGCCCGGGTTGCCGACTGACAGCGAATGGCTTGCGGCCACCGCGCGCCTCGCCGCGCGCGGGCGCCCGCTGAGCCGGCCCAACCCGGCGGTCGGCTGCCTGGTCGTCAGGGACGACCGGGTCATCGGCTGCGGCTGGACCGGCGCCGGCGGGCGCCCCCACGCCGAAGCGGTCGCGCTGGCCGAGGCCGGCGAAGCGGCGCGCGGGGCGGACGTGTTCGTCACGCTCGAGCCGTGCGCGCACCGGTCGGAGCGCGGGCCGGCCTGCGCCGACCTGCTGGCGGCGGCGCGCCCAGCACGGGTGATCGCGGGGGTCGAGGATCCCGATCCGCGCACCGCCGGGCGAGGAATCGCGCGACTGGTGGACGCCGGCGTCGCGGCCGTGCTGCTGCCCTCGCCCGAAGCCGAGGAGAGCCTGGCCGGCTACCTCGCGCGCCGCCGTTTCGGCCGCCCGCACGTCACCCTCAAGCTGGCGCTGTCGCTCGACGGCTGCATCGCGCTGGCGGACGGATCGAGCCGCTGGATCACCGGGCCGGAGGCGCGGGCGCACGTCCACGCGCGGCGGGCCCGGGCCGACGCGATCCTGGTCGGCGGGGAGACCTGGCGCGCGGATCGGCCCCGGCTCGACGTGCGGCTGCCGGGGCTCGAAAGCCGTTCCCCCGAGCGCTGGGTCTTGACCCGGGGCGAGGCGCCCGAAGGGACCGGCGCGCTTCGCTCGCCGGGCGAAATCGCAGCCATGCCGGGCGTGCAGTACCTCTACGTCGAAGGCGGGGCGCAGGCCGCGGCGGCGTTCCTCGCCGCCGACCTGGTCGACCGGCTCGAGCTCTACACCGCGCCCATCCTCATCGGCGACGGGCGCCGCGCGCTCGGCCCGCTCGGCCTCGGCGAGCTGGCCCCGGCGCCCGGGCGCGGGCCGCGTCACGAGGCAGCCCTGCTTGGCAGCGACCGCTTCGCCGCCTATCGCCGCATCCGATAGGAGCGCCCGCGCATGTTCACCGGCATCGTCACCGCGATCGGCACGATCGACAGCGTCGAGCAGCGGGGCGACCTGCGCGTGCGGATAGCCTGCCCGTGGGATCCGGCGCGGATTGCCATCGGCGCCTCGATCGCCTGCGCCGGGGTGTGCCTGACGGTGGTCGAGAAGGGCGGCGAGCCGGGCGCGGCGTGGTTCGCGGTCGACGTCTCGGCGGAAACGGCGAGCCGCACCGCGAAGGGGATGTGGGCGGCGGGCGCGCGGATCAATCTCGAGCCGTCGCTGAAGGTCGGCGACGAGCTCGGCGGGCACATCGTCGCCGGCCACGTCGACGCGGTCGGCACGGTCGCCGACTGGACGCCCGAAGGCGATTCGATGCGGGTGACGATCATCGCCCCGCCCGAGCTCGCCCCGTTCATCGCGCCCAAGGGCTCGATCACCGTCGACGGGGTCTCGCTGACGGTGAACTCGGTGGCCGACCGCAGCAACGGCTCGGTCCACTTCGGGCTCAACATCATCCCCCACACCGCCGAAGTGACCACGCTCGGCGAGCTGGCGCAGGGGGCGGAGGTCAACCTCGAGATCGATACCGTCGCGCGCTATCTCCAGCGGCTCGAGGCGCTGCGCGCGTAAGGGCCGGCGCTCGGCGGGGAGGCGCGCTAGTCGGGCTGCCGTCTCTTCTGCCGTTGGGGCTCATTCTCTCACCCCCGACTGGCTCTGGCGCAGCGTAGACCGCCGCGTACCGCTTCGCCGTCGTCATTGCGAGGAGCCGCAGGCGACGAAGCAATCCATGGACCGCCGTTCACCTGCCAGGGTCGGTGATGGATTGCCGCGCCGCTACCGGCTCGCCATGACGAGCGCGGGGAGAACGGCCCGCGCACCGCTCATCCAGGACGTCACCCCGGGAAGCGAAGCTGCCCAAAGGACACTTGTTCCGGGCCGACGCTCCCTCTTCAGCGTCGCGGAAGGAGCACCGGGCGCGGAACATGTCCGGGCTGACTTGCGGAGGGTCGAGTTAGCCCAGCCGCGCGTGCCCGCCGGTCGAGCCGAAGCCCCCGGAGCCGCGCTCGCTCGCATCGAGCGCGGCCACCTCGCGGAAGGCGGCCCGTACCACCGGAGCCAGCACCAGTTGCGCCACCCGGTCGCCGCGGGCGATCGCGAACGGCGCTTCGCCGAGGTTGATCAGGATCACCTTGAGCTCGCCGCGATAGTCCGCATCGATCGTGCCCGGCGCATTGGGGACCGAGATCCCGTGCCGGAGGGCCAGGCCCGAGCGCGGCCGCACCTGGATTTCGTAGCCGGGCGGGATCGCCAGCGCGAGCCCGGTCGCCACCGCGTGCCGCGCCCCCGGCGCCAGCGTCACGTCTTCGGCCGAGACCACGTCCATCCCCGCGGCGCCGGCGGTGGCGTAGGCCGGGAGAGGCAGCCCCTCGCCGTGCGGCAAACGCACGACCTCGACCGCGACGGTATCAGCCATCGCGCGGATCGATCTGGTCGAGCGCGGCGGCGATTCGTTCGGCGAGCTCGAGCGCGACCGCTTCCTTGGGCATCTCGGGAAGGTCCTCGACCCCTTCGCCGGTGACGATGTGCACCGCGTTGGCGTCCCCGCCCATCACCTGTCCCGAGACGTCGTTGGCGACGATCCAGTCGGCCGCCTTGCGCTTGCGCTTGACCTTGGCGTTCTCGACCACGTCCTCGGTCTCGGCGGCGAAGCCGATCAGCAGCTTGGGCCGGTGCTTGCCGGCGGCGACTTGCGCCAGGATATCGGGGTTTTCGGTCAGCAGCAGCGCCGGCGGGGCGGACCCGCGCTTCTTCATCTTTTCCGGCGCGTAGTCCTTGCTGCGCCAGTCGGCCACCGCGGCGACCATCACCGCGGCGTCGGCCGGCAGCGCCTTCTTCACCGCATCGGCCATCTCGCGCGCCGACTCGACGTCGATCCGGTCGACCCCCGGCGGGGTCGGCAACTGCACCGGACCGGCGACCAGCGTCACCCGCGCGCCGAGCTGCGCGGCGGCGGCGGCGATGGCGAAGCCCTGCTTCCCGCTCGAACGGTTGGCGATGTAGCGCACCGGGTCGATCGGCTCGTGGGTGGGACCGGCCGTGACCAGCACGTGGCGCCCGTAGAGCGGGCGGTGCGCGGGATCGATGTCGAACTCGGGCTGGTGCGCCAGCGGATCGGCGGAGAGTTCGGCCCCGAGCACTTCGGGCAGCTGCTCCCCCGCCCCGGTCGCG
>JBGSBH010000061.1:0-11004 GCA_041730635.1 Cypionkella sp. | reverse complement strand
CAATCCTGCAGTTCCTGCTCGCTCGGCGCGCGCCGGGTGACCACTTGGAGATCGCCCGCGGTGATGGCGCCGTTGTCGCGGCTCTGCACGAGCAGCCCGCCGGTGATCGGCCTCAACGCCAGCCCACCGCGCCGCGGCTCGGGCAGATCGCCGGTGAGCAGCAGCCGCAGGTTCTTCTTGCGCGCGAACGCGGCGCGCGCCGCTTCGTCCGCCTCGGGTGCGACGACGACTTCGGTGAAGATCTCGCAGATCGCCTCGGCGGTGGGGCCGTCGAGCGGCGCGTTGACCGCGACGATCCCGCCGAACGCCGAGACGTCGTCGCAGGCGAGCGCCTCGCGCCAGGCGTCGAGCAGCGTCGGCCGCTGGGCGCCGCCGCAGGGGTTGGCATGCTTGACGATCACCACCGCCGGCGCCTGCCCGCGGAATTCGGCCGCCAGCTCGAGCGCGGCGTCGGCGTCGCTCAGGTTGTTGTACGACAGCTCTTTGCCCTGCACCTGCTCGGCCTGCGCGATGCCGCGCTGGTGCGGGCCCCGCGGCAGGTAGAGCGCCGCCTGCTGGTGCGGGTTCTCGCCGTAACGCAGCTCGGCCGCGCGCCGCCCGGTGACGGCGAGCATGTCGGGGAAACGCTGCTGCTGGTCGGCGAAAGCGAACCACTGGCTGATCATGCAGTCGTACGCGGCGGTGGCGGCGAACGCCTTGGCGGCCATCGCCTTGCGGAAGGGGAGCGTGGTCGCGCCGTCGTGCGCCCCGAGCTCGGCGAGCAGCGCGTCGTAGTCGGCGGGGTCGGTGACCACGGTCACCCAGGCGTGGTTCTTCGCCGCCGAGCGGACCATGCTCGGCCCGCCGATGTCGATGTTCTCGATGATCTCGTCGCGCTCCGCGCCGCTGGCGACGGTCGCCTCGAACGGGTAGAGGTTGACCACCACCAGGTCGATCGCGCCGATCTCGTGCGCCTCGAGCGCGGCGGCATGCTCGGGGTCGTCGCGCACCGCCAGCAGCCCGCCGTGGACCAGCGGATGGAGCGTCTTCACCCGCCCGTCCATCATCTCGGGAAAGCCGGTGACATCGGACACGTCGCGCACCTCGAGCCCGGCCTCGCGCAGCGCCCGTGCCGTGCCGCCGGTGGAGATGAGCTCGATCCCGGCATCGGCCAGCGTCGCGCCGAGCGCGACCAGCCCATGCTTGTCGGACACCGACAGCAGCGCGCGCCTGATCGGTACTTCGGTCACGTGAGCGTTCATCCCATCTTCTTCAGCAGCCAGGCGAAGCTGCCGCCGCTGCGCGGGGTCAGCCCCTGGATCACCAGTTGCTCGATCGGCTGCGGGCGGCCCTGGCCGTCGACCCACAGGCTCTCCTCGACCGACAGCGAGACCCCCTCGCCCGCCTGGCCGAGGCGGAACTGCCAATAGCCGCCGTCGGGCAGCGCCAGCCCGGCGCCGCGCCCGTCCTCCGACAAGCGCAGCTCGATCCCCGGGCCGACGTGGAAGCGGATCGCGAAGCCGATCTTGCCGCGCTTGCCGGGCTTGCCCGCGGGGACCAGCAGATCCTCGCCGCGCAGCTCGCTGCCGTCGTCGCGCAGGATCAGGATGCGGCGGTGGACCAGACCGTGGCGCGCGACATAGCCGTCGTGGCTCGCCTCGAGCCGGGTGGCGTTGCCGCCCGCCAGCGCCATCACCCGCCGGTCGATCTCGACCTCGCCCACGCCCTTGCCGAGCTTGCCGCCGAGCAGCACCGCGGTGGAATTGGCATCGGCCAGCACCAGCGTCGAGTGCGCGGCGGTGGCGCGCAGCCCCTGCTCGATCCGCGCGGGCACCTGCCCGCCCGCGAACGCGGCGCCGCCGCAGTTGACCACGATCCGCTGCGGACCGTGGCTGAACTCGAACGCCAGCGTCGAGGCGCAGCCGGCGCGGGCGTGGCGGGCGAGCGGCGGCGGCGCGGCGTCGAACTGCAGCACCGCCTTGCCGCCGGTGGCGCGCTGGTAGCCCCACTGGCGCGCGTCCTTCAGCGGGCGCGTGCGCACCCCGCTGGCGGCGATCAGCGCGGCGATCCGCTCGGCCGGAACCGCGCCCGCGCCCTGCCACGAGCCGAGCCCGCCGTCGCCGTGAGCGAGGCCGAGCAGCGGGGGGACGAGCATCGCCAGCATCGCCTCGAGCGCCGCCGGCGGATCGCGCCGCACCGCGCGGTAGCACGCCTTCAGTTCGGTCAGCAGCGCGATCGCGTCGATCTGCGCCAGCGGACTGCGCGACAGCACCCCGCCATCGTCGGCGACGAGCTCGCCGAGCGCGCGCACCAGCCCCGCCTCGCCGTAGAGCCGGCGCGGCTTGCCGTCGGGCAGCAACAGCCCGGCGGCGACGATCGCCGCCCACCCGGTCACCTGGCCGAGCCGGTCGGGTGCCTTGGCGACGTGGCGGTCGAGCCAGCGCGCGGTCGCCTCCATCGCCGCCAGCGTGCGGCCGCGCAGCCGGGCGTCGCCGGCGAGGATCAGTGGCGCGTGGACCAGCCAGGCGAGCAGCCGCTGCCCGGCGGTCTCGACCTGCCACGGGAGGCCGCCCTTGGCGGTGGCGGCGGGGCGCGGATTGGCGTTGAGCCAGGCGGCGAGCACGCGCTCCGCAGTGGCGGTGCACTGCTCGCGCGGGGCGCACGCGGCGAGGTCGCGCAGCCAGGTGAAGCCATGGACCGTGCGGGCGAACGGCGGGGTGAGCGGCGCGGCCGGGGCGAAATCCATCTGCGCGATCGGCGCCTTGACCCCGTGGACCAGGAAATGCCCGGCCCGCAGCGCCATCCCGGCCGCCCGGTCACCGGCGAGCGGGCTGTCGACGGTGCCGAGCAGACGCGGCTTGGCGGGCTTGCCGAACGGCCGCGCGAGCGTCGCTCCCGACACCCCGAGCCGATAGGCGAAGCGGATCAGCGCCTCGCCCGCCCCCACCGCGGGCGGCGAAAAGTCCGCGATCGCCAGCGCGCGGCCCGGTTCGATCACCTCGCTCGGCGGCTCGTCCAACGCGTGCGTCTCGCGGGCATCGCCGAGCGGCAAGGCGCGCCGTTGCTCGGCCCGGGCGCGCTCGCGCGGTTCGTCGAGCGCGGCCCCGTCCATCAGCCGAGCCCCCTGAGCGCGGCGAGGTTGGCGGCGTATCGCTCCGGCCCGCCGGCGAAGCTGGCCGAGCCCGCGACGAGCACGTCCGCCCCCGCCTCGACGCAGCGGCGGGCGGTCGCCGGATCGACCCCCCCGTCGACTTCGAGGTGGATCGGCCGGCCGCTCGCGTCGATCATCCGGCGCACCGCCTCGATCTTCCTGAGCTGACTGGCGATGAAGCGTTGGCCGCCGAAGCCCGGGTTGACGCTCATCACCAGCACCAGATCGATCTCGTCGATCAGGTAATCGAGCATCTTGGCGGGCGTCGCGGGATTGAGACTGATCCCGGCTTTCTTGCCGAGCGCCCTGATCGCCTGCACCGTGCGGTGGACGTGCGGGCCGGCCTCGGGGTGCACGGTGATGATGTCAGCCCCGGCCTCGCCGAACGGTTCCAGCCAGTTGTCGACCGGGCTCACCATCAGGTGCACGTCGAACGGCTTGGCGGTGTGCGCGCGCAGCGCCTTCACCACCCCCGGCCCGATGGTCAGGTTGGGCACGAAGTGGCCGTCCATCACGTCGACGTGGATCCAGTCCGCCCCCGCGGCGTCGATCGCGCGCACTTCCTCGCCCAGCCGGGCGAAATCGGCAGAGAGGATCGACGGGGAGATCAGCGGGCTGGCCATGTCCGCGGGCGGGCTCCTGATGCCTGCCTAGTCCGCTTAACCATCGCGGCCCCCGGCACAAGCGAAACTCGCGGTCTTTTCCACACCGTCCCCGGGGGATAGCGGCGGCTGTCCGGGTTCAGGACAAATTCAGCCCGCCCGGGGCAGGGAGCGGCCCATCCAGGGGCACTGCGCCGCCCGTCGCTTGAGCCCGGCGCGCCGCCCCGCCATAAGGCCCTTCCATGCTCGCGATGCCATCCAACCGGTCACTGCCCTTGCTCGCGTTCGGCGCGCTCGCGCTCGGCGCCGCCGCGCCCGCCGGGGCGCAGTACCGCCAGAAGATCGCCAACGACCTCTCCGATTGCCGGGGCGGCGGCCCGGCGGTGCTGGTGACCGTCGACGGGGTCAAGTCGGCGACCGGCCGGGTGCGCGCGCAAGTCTATCATGCGACCGCGGCGGACTGGCTCAAGAAGGGCCGCTGGCTGAAGCGGGTCGAGTCGCCGGCAAGGGCCGGTTCGATGAGCTTCTGCCTGCCGGTCCCGCGCAGCGGCAGCTACGCGGTAGCGGTGCGCCACGATCTCGACGGAGACGGCGAGACCGATCTGCTGGGTGACGGCGGGGCGATGTCGAACAACCCTTCGGTCAACATCTTCAACCTCGGCCGGCCGAGCGTCGACAAGACCGCGTTTGCGGTCGGTGACGGGGTCAAGTCGATCCGGGTGCAGATGCGCTATCGCTAGCCGCGCCGGCGCTGGCGCCACACGCGCCACAGCACGCCGGGCGCCGCGAGGATCGGGTGCCGCTCGCGCCACGGGGTAAGCGGCACCGCCACCCCGGTGTGGCGCTCGATCTTCCACGCGGCATAGCGCGCCGCGCCGTCGAACGTGGTGCTCGCCTTGACCAGCCGCAGCAGGTTGAGCGGCTTGCCGAAACGCCGGCGCGTGCGCCACCAGGCGAGCGTGCGCGCGCGCTCGGCCGGATCGAGGTGGGGGGTCAGCCGCTCGCCATCGCGCTCGAAACGGATGCCTTGCGCTTCCCATGCGAGCGGCAGCAGGCCGGCGAAATGGTCAGCATTGACCGCGAGGATCGAATCTTCCCGCCCGGGTCGCTCGACGCGGAATTCGGCGCGATAGGTCGCCCGGAACAACGCCCGCCAGTAATCTTCGGCGGTGCCCGTCCCGGGCCCCAGCGCGGCGGCGAGACGCGCGGCCGTGCCGGCGGCGGCCGCGAGCGCCTCGGCGACGTCCTCCTGCGCACCCGCATCTGCGGACCAGGCCAGCGCGGCGGGCTGCACGAAGCGGGCCCAGATCGTCGTGTCGCGCGATTGCCCGCGGGCGGCGCGCGTGAAGGTGGCGAGCGCCAGTGTGGCGATCTTCGCCCGCAGCCTGCCGGCAGAAGTGTCCCACTCGCGGTAGGACACCCGCGGCCAGATCCGCTCGCGCTGCGCACCCGGCAGCAGCACGTAGAAATCGAGCACCCCCTCGAGCGAGCCGGTTCTGAGGTTCGAGCCGTAGAACAGCACCGCGCGCGCGCCCACCTCGCGGCCGAGACGGCCGGCGATGGCGCGGATTTCGGGCGCGACCGGCGCGTCGAGCGACGCGGCGATGCGCGCGGCGAGGCCCGTGCTCACGGCACGACGAACGACAGCTCGGGCCCGGGTGCGATCTCGTAGCGGCCGGCAGGAAAGGCCTCGCCATCGAGGATGAAGCGGTCGCCGAGCGCGAGCTCTATGCGCGAAGTCGCGCAGCGGTGCACTCCGTTGCGCGCCAGCCAGTCGCTCTGCCAGCCGGCGGCGATCGCCGGGACCATCGCCAGCACCCGCCGCCGCGGGTGATCGAGCACGGCCAGCTTCAGGCCGGTCAGATCGCCGAACGGCTTCACCCCCAGCGGCAGGTTCTCGAGCGTGGCGGCGAGCAACAGCGTGCGGCGGTCGGGCGCGCCCCAGCGGGTGCGCGGCAACTCGCGCAGCTCCGGCCCCGTCCGGATGGTCATCGGCACGCCGCGCCGCCAGCGGTTGCGGTCGCTGCCGAGCAGCGCCTGGGCGAGGCCCCAGGCCGCGGTCGCCCCCACCGCCAGGCTGTCGAACGCCCCCAGCCGGTGCGCATCCTGGCCGGCGGCGATCGCGGTGGTGAAAATCCCCGCGCCGAACACGAACCCGGCGAGCGCGCCGTTCCCTTCGAGATCGCGGACGACCAGCGGCCGCCGAACGACGCGCCGCCCCTCGCCGAGCGCGGCGGCGACCGCGGCGACGTGCCACTCCTTCGGCAGGCCGAGATCGACCCCCAGCGCGTTGGTCTTGCCCGCGGGGATTACCGCCAGCGCGGGCCAGTGGTCGCCGAACAGCGGCATGCCGGCGGTGAGCACGTCGCGCACCGTGCCGTCGCCGCCGCTGATGGCGATGCACTCCGCGCCGGCGGCGGCGAACCGCTCGAGCGCCGGGCGCAAGTCGGCGCGGCGCTCGGGCGCGGCGACCATCACCCCCGGCAGCGCGGCGCCGGCGGGCTCGCCCCGCTGGTTGCGGTGGCTGCGCGGGTTGAATACCACCCCGATCGCACGGCCGCTCGCAGGATGAGGCGGCGGAACGGCAGGGGCGGGTGCGGCGGCCATGGTCGGGCGCGCTTTAGATGGAGCGGCGGGGCGCCAGCCACAAGTTTTTGCCTCGCGCGCCGATCTCGCCGATGATCGGCCAATGCTGCACCCCGACCTCATCGATTCGGCGCGCGACATCGCCGAGCGTATCGTGGCCCTGCGCCGCGCGATCCATGCCGAGCCCGAGCTGGGGCTGCAAACCCCGCTGACGCTGGCCAAGGTCCGCGCGGCGCTCGCGCACCTGCCGCTCGACTGGCGCGGGGGCGGCTCGACCACCGGGGCGGTGGCCACGCTGCGCGGGGCCAGGCCCGGGCGCCGGGTGCTGCTGCGCGGCGACATGGATGCGCTGCCGATGGACGAGCACACCGGGCTCGATTTCGCTTCCACCATCCCGGGCCGGATGCACGCCTGCGGCCACGACGCGCACACCGCGATGCTGGCGGGCGCGGCCGAGCTGCTC
Organism: Cypionkella sp.; assembly: GCA_041730635.1. Classification (GTDB taxonomy): domain Bacteria; phylum Pseudomonadota; class Alphaproteobacteria; order Sphingomonadales; family Sphingomonadaceae; genus Tsuneonella. Next base: position 4,223 of record JBGSBH010000061.1, on the reverse strand, counting down.
GCCGCGCGGCGGGACGAGCTCGCCGGCGAAATCCAGTTCATGTTCCAGCCGGGCGAGGAAGGGTTCCACGGCGCCCGCCACATGCTCGAGGACGGGCTGATCGACCCCCTGCCCGAAGCCGCGTTCGCGCTGCACGTGATGCCCAACGCGCGCCACGGCGCGGTCGCCGGCCGGGCGGGCGCGCTGATGGCCTCGACCGACACGCTCGAGATCGTCGTCGAGGGCAAGGGCGGTCACGCCTCGATGCCGCACGACACGCTCGACCCCGTCCCCGCCGCCTGCGCCATCGTCGGCGCGCTGCAGGCGATGGTCACCCGCCGGTTCAACGCGGCGGACGCGGTGGTGGTGACGGTGACGATGATCAAGGCCGGCACCGCCAACAACGTGATCCCCGACCGGGTCACGCTCGGCGGCACGATCCGCACGCTGACCCCGCGCAACCGCGAGACGGTGCGCGCGCTGGTCGAGGAAGTCGCCGTGGGCGTCGCCGCGGGCTACGGCGTGCGCGCCAGCGTAAACCTCACCGCCGGCTTCCCGGTGACGGTGTGCGACGAGCGCGCGGTCGAGCTCGGCCGCACGGTGACCCGCGAGCTGTTCGGCGAAGGCGCGTGGACTCCGCTGCCCGCGCCGATCATGGGCGCGGAGGACTTCTCCTACGTGCTCGAGCAGGTGCCCGGGGCGATGTTCTTCCTCGGGGTGGCGCCCGAAGGGAACGACTGGCGCAGCTGCTGCGCGATCCACTCGGCGCGGATGATGATCGACGAAAGCGCGCTCCCGCGCGGCTCGGCGCTGCTGGCGGGCTGCGCGCTGCGTTTCCTCGAGCGCGGGTTCGACTAGCCGCTTGCCTCGACAGGTTGCCGTCGGCAACCTGCTTCCCGAGGATTCGCCGCTCGATCGGCGACGGGAGAGGCGGATGGAGTTCGAGGACAAGTCGCGCACGCTGGGCGAGGCGCTCGCCGGTTGGGCCGCCGAGATGCCCGAGGCGATCGCGCTCCGCCATGGCGACACGGCGATCGACTGGCGCGCCTACGATGCGGCCGCCACCCGGATCGCCAACGGGCTCGCGGCGATGGGCCTCGAGCCGGGCGACCGCATCGCCTACCTCGGCAAGAACTCGTACCGCGCGTGCGAGCTGGCGATGGGGGCCGCGCGCGCCGGAATGATCATCGTGCCGGTGATCTGGCGGCTGGCCCCGGCGGAGATCGAATACATCCTCGCCGATTGCCAGGCCGCGGCGCTGTTCGTCGAGCCGCAGTTCGCGGGCCAGGGTTTCGCCGGCCCGCGGGTGCCGATGGACGACGGCTTCGATGCGTGGCGCGATGCGCAATCGGATGCGCCGGTCGCCACGCCGGTCGCACGGGGCGACGTGTTCCTGATGCTCTACACCTCGGGCACCACGGGCATGCCCAAGGGGGTCATGCTGACGCACCGCAACGCCACCGTGCTGCGGCCGATCGTGCAGGAAGCGGGCATCGGCTGGTTCTCGTCGGCTCCGGGCGACACGCTGATCCACGCGATGCCGTTCGGCCACATTGCCGGCATCGGCTCCGCCACCGGCGCGGTCAACGGCGGGCAGGAACTGATCATCCATACCGAGTTCGACCCGGTGCTGATCCTGCGAGACATCCAGCGTTACAAGGCGAAATGGGCTTTTCTGGTGCCGGCGGCGCTGGCAATGATGCTCGATCACCCCGACGCCAGGGACGCCGATTTCTCGAACCTCGAAGGGCTCGCCTACGGCGCCAGCCCGATCCCGCTCGACCTGCTGAAGCGCGGGGTCGAGCGGCTGGGGTGCGACTTTGCGCAGATGTACGGGATGACCGAGACCTACGGTACCGTGGTCTGCCTCGGGCCCGAGGACCACGTGCCCGGCCGCGAGGGGGTGATGCGCTCGGCCGGCAAGGCGCTGCCGTCGGTGTCGGTGCGCATACTCGACGAGAACGGCAACGAGCTTCCTCCGGGGCAAATCGGCGAGGTGGCGATCAACAGCCCGACCAACATGGCGGGCTACTGGAACAAGCCGGAGGAGACCGCGCGGGTGCTTTCGGCCGACAACTGGCTGCGCACCGGCGATGCGGGCGTGCTCGACGAGGACGGGTATCTCTACATCCAGGACCGGATCAAGGACATGATCATCTCAGGCGGAGAGAACGTCTATCCGGCCGAAGTCGAGAGCGCGATCTACGGCCATCCCGACATCGCCGACGTGGCGGTGATCGGCGTGCCCGACGACAAGTGGGGCGAGGCGGTGAAGGCGGTCGTGGTGCGGCGGCCGGGCGCCGAGCTCGACGCGGAAGGCGTGATCGCCCACGCGCGCGAGCGGATCGCCGGCTTCAAGTGCCCCAAGTCGGTCGATTTCATCGATGCCCTGCCGCGCAACCCCTCGGGCAAGATCCTCCGCCGCAGCCTGCGCGCGCCCTACTGGGAAGGGCGCGAGCGGCAGGTCAACTGAGGGTCGCCGCGCCGCTTGATTGCGGATGAAACCGGGTGCAGGGCGCCGCCATGCCAGCCGCCCCCGCGCCGATCGACCGCCACGCCCTTCGCCTTGCCTACCGGATGGAGGAGGAAGCGTGCGTCGCCGAGCGGATGCGGATGGCCGCGCCCGCGCAGGCGGTGCACGCGCAGGCGGCGGCGACCGCCGCGCGGCTGATCGAAGGCGCGCGGGCGAGAAAAGCGAGCGGGCTCGACGCGTTCCTGCAGACCTACGGCCTCGATACCGAGGAAGGCATCGCGCTGATGTGCCTCGCCGAGGCGCTGCTGCGGGTGCCCGACACCGCCACCGCCGACGCGCTGATCAGGGACAAGATCGGCCATATCGACTGGGGCGAGCACCTCGGCCAGTCGAGCTCGACATTCGTCAACGCGGCGACTTTCTCGCTGATGCTGACCGGCCAGGTGCTCGACCCGCCCGAGGCGCACCAGCGCGGCGCCGGCGCGGCGCTGAAACGCGCGATCGGCCGGATGGGCGAGCGGGTCATCCGCACCGCGACGCTGCAGGCGATGAAGATCCTCGGCGGCCAGTTCGTGTTCGGGCGGACGATCGACGAGGCGCTGAAGCGCGCCGCGCCCGAACGCGCCCGTGGCCTCGCCCACAGCTTCGACATGCTCGGCGAAGCGGCGATGACGTTCGCCGACGCCGAGCGCTATCGGGCAAGCTACGCGGGCGCGATCGCCCGGCTGGCGCGCGAGACCGATGGCGATTGGCGCACCGGCCCGGGCATCTCGGTCAAGCTGTCGGCGCTCTACCCGCGCTACGATTTCCTTCACGGCGAGGCGGCGAAGGCCGCGCTGGTGCCGATGCTGCGCGAGCTCGCGGCGCAGGCGCGCGACGGGGGGATGCACTTCACCATCGACGCCGAAGAGGCCGAGCGGCTCGAGCTTTCGCTGGACATCATCGAGGCCCTCGTCGCCGACGATAGCCTGTTCGAAGGCGGCTGGGGCGGGTTCGGGCTCGCCATCCAGGCCTATCAGAAGCGCGCGGTGCACTTGTGCGACTGGGTCGCCGAGCTCGCCCGGCGGCATGGGCGGAGGCTGTTCGTCCGCCTCGTGAAAGGGGCCTATTGGGATAGCGAGATCAAGCTCAGCCAGGTCGGCGGCTATCCCGACTACCCGGTGTTCACCCGCAAGCTGGCGACCGATGTCTCGTACCTCGCCTGCGCGGCGCGGCTGCTCGCGGCGTGCGACGCGATCTACCCGGCGTTCGCGACGCACAACGCTTATACGATCGGGGCGATCAAGGCATTGGCGGAGGAGCGTGAGTTCGAATTCCAGCGGCTGCATGGGATGGGGGAGGACGTCTACGGCGAACTCGCGCGCCTCGAGGGCAACGCACGGACCCCGGTGCGCATCTACGCGCCGGTGGGCGGTCACAAGGACCTGCTGGCCTATCTCGTCCGCCGCCTGCTCGAGAACGGCGCTAATTCGAGCTTCGTGAACCGCATGGCCGACGCCGGCGTGCCGGTCGCCGCGCTGACCGGCGACCCGGTCGCCGAGCTCGCCGAGATGCGCCCGAAGCGCAATCCGGCGATCCCGCTGCCGGGCGACATCTTCGGCAACCGCGCGAACAGCGCGGGGGTCGATCTGGCCGATCCGCTGGTGCGGGGTCCGTTGACGAGCGAGCTGGCCGCGCTGGAGAAGCGCGAGTGGAGCGCCGAGCCGACGTTCTCCCCTCCCCTTCAGGGGAGGGGTTTGTTATTATTACTTATAACGAACCTTATTTCTAA
>JBGSBH010000060.1:0-11101 GCA_041730635.1 Cypionkella sp. | reverse complement strand
TGGCGTCACCGCGCCGGACACTGGCGACCAGACCATCGACAATGTGTCGGTCACGATCAGCAAGTCCAAGCACGTCCCCATCCGCTATAACGGCGAGGAGACGAAGGGCCTGCAGAACGCCGGCACCTTCAGCTCGATCCTCGCTCAGCAGTCCTACCAGGCCATCCGCGCGCTGGTGAACGAGATGGAAGCCGACCTCTGGGCCGCCGCCTACATCAAGTCCTCGCGCGCCTATGGCACGGCCGCCACCGCACCGTTCGGTACGGCCGGCGACTTCTCCGACTTTGCCGGCGTCGCCCGCATCCTGGACGAGAATGGCTGTCCGGTGAACGACCGCCAGCTCGTCCTCGGCCATGCGGCGATGGCGAACCTGCGCGGCAAGCAGTCCGTCCTGTTCAAGGCCAATGAGGCCGGGTCCGACGACATGCTCCGCAATGGCATGACCGACCGGATTCAGAACATGGCGATCCGGCACTCGAACGCGGTCAGCACCCACACCGCTGGCGGCATGACCGGCTTCGACATCAACAACGGCGCAGGCGAGGCGGTCGGCCAGACCAGCCTCACCTATGACGGCGGCACCGTGAACTCGACCGGCGCCAAGGCCGGCGATGTCGTGACTCTGGCCGGCGATACCAACAAGTATATCGTCAACACGACCACGACCTCGACCACCGGCGAACTGGTCATCAACGCCCCGGGCCTGCGGATTGCCGGCGCGGACACGACCGAGATGACCGTCGGCGCCAGCTACACGGCCAATCTCGCGTTCGATCGCTCGGCCGTCCATCTCGTCGCCCGTGCCCCGGCCATGCCGGACGGTGGCGACGCGGCGGTCGATATGACCACCATCGTGGACGATCGTTCGGGACTCTCGTTCGAGGTCGCGCTCTACAAGCAGTTCCTGCAGAACGTGATCCACGTTCGCTGCGCGTGGGGCGTTGCCGCGATCAAGCAGGCCCACATCGCCACCCTTCTCGGCTAATCGGCGCGGCGGGGGTTTCGGCCCCCGCCCGCTCCCCTGGAGGGCGCGATGGCGACAAATTACACTCTCAAGGCCGGCTACACGATCACCGTCACGGCGGGGGCGACGAAGGGCAGCGTCCACCAGATCGAGGACGCCAGTGTCGGCGCGGTCCTGCAGCCCTATTATTCCAAGTCGTTCGGTCCCTATCTGATCGAACGCAACTTCAGCGTCTCCGATGGCGCGACTGTCTCGGTTGCTGCCTACACGACCGCCCTCGGTGCCCTGCTGACCAGCTTTGCCGGCGCCCCGGTCAATGCGGTCGCCGCCACCGCCAACGTCAACCCTACGGGCGACGACAATGCCCTGACCTTCACGGCGCGGGTCTATGGCGCGGCGGGCAACGGCATCTCGATCCGCTATGTCGATCCCGGTGGGGTGACGGCGGCCCTGAGCGTGTCCGTCGTCGGCCAGGCGATCACCGTCTCGCTCGCCCGCGCCACCAGCGCGATCAGCAGCACCGCGGCTGACATCAAGGCCGCGATCGAGGCGGACCCGGCGGCGAATGCGCTCGTCGCGGTCTCGATCCTAACCAGCGACAGCGGCTCTGCCGACGATGGCACCGGCGTCGTCACGGCGATGGCGCTTGCCAATCTCGCGAGTGGCGCCGGTTCGCTGATCGGCTCTGTCCTGCCGGGCGCCATCTGCATCGATACGACCAACGCCGACGTCTACCGGAACGACGGCACGACCGCCGCGCCGGTGTGGGTCAAGCTCGGAGATGCGGCATGAGCGATGTCCTTCCCACCGTGCGCGTCAAGGGCCCCAAGGGCTCGCGCATCATCAACAAGAGCGACTTCGATCCGAAGGTGCACGAGCTCGCGGACCCGCCGGCTCGCGACCCGCTCGATCACGGCGGCGACGGCAGGAAGGGCGGCTCTCTCCCCGCCGCGGCCGAAGCGCAGCCTCCTGTCGAACCTGCTGCCCCGCCGCGGCCGAAGCGCAGCAAGCGGGGGAAGTAGATGAGCCTGGTTGTCGAGGATGGCACTGGCAAAGCGGACGCGGAGAGCTTCGTTTCGCTCACCGCGGCCAATACGCGCCACACCGCCCTCGGCAACACGGCATGGACCGGCACGGACGCGGTGAAAGAAGCCGCGCTCCGCCGGGCCACAATCTACATGGAGCAAGCCTATCGCTCCGCATGGAAGGGCGCGCGCACCACGATCGAGCAGGCCCTTAGCTGGCCGCGCTACGGCGTGACGGCGGATGGCTTCTACCTCGACAGCGACGCCATCCCCACCGATGTCGCCAGCGCCTGCGCCGATCTCGCGTTGCGGGCGCTGGCGGGCGATCTGAACGAGGACCAGACCCGCGCTATCAAGCGCGAGAAGGTCGGTCCGCTTGAGACCGAGTATTCCGAGTTCTCTCCGCAGACGACGCGCTATCGGGCCGTCGACATGGCCCTTGCGCCATACCTGAAGGGGGCGGGCGCGCAGATGCGCCTGGAACGAGCGTGACCGCCTCCCAGCGCAGCCGTGCCGCTCAGCTAATCGCGGCCAAGGGGCAGACGGTCACGCTCACCCGCCGCGCGGCCGGCAGTTATGACACGGCAACCGGCGCGTCGTCGATCACGGCCACCACACAGACCGGGACGGGCGTCGTCCTGCCCATGTCCGCCTTCCGCAAGGCCAGTGACGCAATCGTCGTGGAGGGCGACCGCCAGCTTTTGCTCTCCGCCCTGACGAGCGCCGGCGCCGCGCTCACCGCCCCGGTTGTCGATGACACCGTGACGCTCGCGGATGGCTCGGTCGCGTCCATCGTGGCGGTCGATCCGCTCAGCCCCGCCGGCATGGACCTGATTTACGACTGCACGATCCGGAAAGCGGCATGAGCGACTTCGCGCTCCAGCTTCGCGCCTTTGCCGCCAAGGCGGGCAAGCGCGCAGACCAGGTGATCGGCCGCACTGTGGCCGAGCTTGCCGCAGAGGTGGACCGCCGCTCGCCAGTGGGCGACCCGGCGACGTGGCAGCACAAGCCGCCGCCCGGCTATGTCGGCGGTCACTTTCGGGGCAACTGGCAACTCGGCGTTGGCGACATTCCCGCTGGCGAGGTGCCCGGCGTAGATCCTGAAGGCTCGGAGGCGCAGGGGCGCATCCTTGCGGCCATTCCCGCCGAAGCCGCCGGGAAGATGTACTATCTCTCCAACAATACGCCCTACGCCCGCCGGCTCGAATATGAGGGCTGGTCGCACCAGGCCGCGCCCGGCTTTATCGTCGGTGGGGCGGTCGCGATGTTCGAGGCCATCGTGCAGCGCGCCGTGGGAGCGCCGGCATGACGGGGCTCACCCTCATCCGCGCCGCGCTGGAGACCGCGCTCGCCGCCATGTCGGGCAACCTCGCGACGGCTTGGGAGAACGTGCCCTACACGCCGGTCCCGGGCACGCCGTACCAGCGCGTCTATCTGCTCCCCGTCGAGCCGGACAATCCGACGATCGGCCGCTTCACGACCGAGAAGGGCGTCTTTCAGGTCAGCCTCTATTATCCGCTCGACACCGGCTCTGCGGCGGCGGCTGCACGTGCCGAGCTGATCCGCGACACTTTCTATCGGGGCGCCTCGTTCACGTCGGGCGGCCTCACCACCATCATCGAGCGCACTCCGGAAATCGCGCCGGCCCTGACCCTGGACGACCGCTTCGTCGTGCCGGTTCGGGTGCGCTTTTACGCCCATCGAGAGATTTGAAGGAGGACTAAGCCATGGCCGTCGGACAGGGCATCTACAAGAAGCTGGCCTACAAGAAGCAGTCCGCGCTCGGCACTGCTGCGTCGGGTGGCAGCGGGCAGCTTCTGCGCCGCGAGAAGGCGACCTTCACCAAGTCGAAGGGCACGTTTAACTCGGACGAGATCACCTCCCACCAGCAATATACGGGCGACAGCTACGGCGCCGGCAAGGCGATGGGCGAGATCAGCGGCGTCCTGTCCGCGCTCACCTATTCCGCGCTGATCGCCTCGCTGCTGCGCAAGGATCTGGCGGCCACCTCGGCGATCACGGGCCTGTCGCTCACGATTGCGGGCTCCGGTCCCTACACGATCACGCGCGGCTCGGGGGACTTTCTCACCGGCGGCATCAAGGTCGGCGACGTGCTGCGGATCACCGCCGGCACTTACACGGGCACCGCGCGCGACATCAACGTGCTCGTCACCGGCGTCACCGCGACGGTCATCACCTGCATCGTGCCGAACGGCTCGACCCTGACCGCGCAGGGGCCGATCTCATCCTCTACCATCACCGTGATCGGCAAGAAGAGCTTCGTGCCGGCCACCGGCCACACGAACGACTATTATACGTTCGAGGAATATCAGTCGGACCTGACCCGCTCGCGCGCCTGGGTGGATCAGCAGATCGCGAAGGCGGAGATCGCCGTGCCGCCCAACGGAAACGGAACGATCCAGCTTTCCTGCCTCGGCCTCTCGCTCTCGCGGACGGGCGCGCAGGTGCTGACCTCGCCGAGCGCGGAGACGACCACGGGCATCCTCTCGGCCGTCAACGCCGCCATCCTGATCGCCGGCAGTAAGACGGTTGTCGGCACGTCGCTGAGCCTGACGATCGACGGCCAGATGAGCCATGGCGAGGAGGTCATCAGTTCGCAGTCGCTGAGCGACATCGTGAAGGGCGACGTGAAGGTCTCCGGCTCGATCAGCGTGCTCAACGAGGGTGAGACCTACGGCGGCTATTTCGACAACGAGACGGCGGTGTCGATCATCTGCGTCCTGTTCGCGGACGCGACGGCCACCAGCTCGTTCGTCTCCTTCGTCATCCCGCGCGCCAAGCTGTTCAGCGACGATCGCGACGACGGGAAGAAGCAGCTCGTCGAGACGCACACCTTCACCGCCGAATATAACGGTGCGGCCGGCGGGACGTCGCTCGCGACCGATGTCGGCATCTGCACTTACCAGGACAGCGACGCATAGGGGGCGGGGTAGCGGGCATGTCGCTCGCGAAAGGCGGCGGGGGTGGCTCCCTGCTCCCGCCGCCAAATCAGGGAGAGAGTGAATGGCTAAGGCAAAGAGTTTCGACATCGCGGCGCTGGACACGATCAGCGCCTGCAACAAGCCGGCGGAGGTGGAGATTCACCACCCTGCCACCGGCGCGCCGACTGGCGTTTTCATTTCCATCCTCGGCAAGGACAGCGACGTGTTCCGTGCCCGGATGCGGGCGCTCGCCGATGAGACCATTGCCGCGGCCGCCCAAGGTCCGCGCCAGGACGATGCCGAGCGCCGCACGGTCGAGACGCTGGCCGCCGCGACGACCGGCTGGCGGACGGGTGACGAGCAGGTGCTCATCCTCTCCGGCGAGCGCCTCGAGTTCAGCGAGGCCAACGCCCGCCGCGTCTATCAGACGATCCTGCCCATTCGCGAGCAGGCGTCGGCGGCAATCTACAACCTCGACCTTTTTATGAAGGGCTGATCGATGGCTTCGCGCGGTTCGCAGACTGGCAATTCGAGCTTGCCGAGCCGCAGGACGACGGTCAGCCCTTGCGCGCCCACCTTGAGGCTCACACGCGCCGCACGGGGCGGGTCCACGAAAAGCTGTGCAACCCGCCCCGGCTCGATGCCGGTATCGCGCATCTGTGGCCCGCGTTCCTCGATCTGCACCGGACGCGCGGCGGGGGCATGGGTCCGGCGCCCATCAGCTTCGCGGAACTGGACGCATGGCAGCGCTGCACGCGCTCTGACCTTGCCGCGTGGGAGCTTCGCGCGATCCGCCGCGCCGATGAAGCATGGCTGGCACGCCAGGCCGAGCGGGACTAGCTGATGGACATCGCGAACCTCGTCATCGCGGTTGACGCGACTCAGCCGGCGCAGGCGGCGGGGACGCTCGATCAACTGTCGCAGGCGGGCGCGCGGGCGCAAACTGCGGCGGGCGGACTAAGCCGGGCGCACGCGCAGGTCGCCGAGTCCGTGCGGCGCATGACTGCGGAAGAGTATCGCGCGGTCCAGGCAATCGAGCGGTTCGCGCAGGCGTCGTCGCGGCTCAGCTCGTCCTCCCGCGCCGTCACCGTCTCCGCCGGCCAGATGCGCTCCGGGATGCAGCAGTTGGGCTTCCAGTTGAACGACATCGCCCAGGGTTTCGCGATGGGCGTCTCGCCCATGACGATCTTCGCGCAGCAGGGCAGTCAGGTCATTCAGTCGCTGCAGATGATGAACAGGGGCGGCAATGCCTTCCTCTCGTTCCTCGGCGGGCCATGGGGCATCGGGCTTACGGTCGCAGCGACAGCCCTGCTCCCTCTGATCGCCAATCTGTTCGACACGCGGACTGCAGTGGAGCGGGCGACCGACGAGCTGATCCAGAACGCGCAGGAAGCGGAGGTCACGCGGCAGGCGCACGAAGCCTTCGCGGCAAGCGTCCCCGGCATCATCGCCTCCATCAACAGCGAGACGGACGCCATTATCGCTCAGAACCGCACGCTGGAAGACAACCAGCGGCTGCGGCTGGCGACGATCGGCGGCGGGGTCGCTGCCGCGACCATGCTGCGCCCATTCGTGCAGGCCGCGGCAGCGCGGGCGCAGGGCGGTAGCGGGCTTTTCAGCGGTGCTATCGCGCGCGGGTATCGGCAAGCAGACGATTCGATGGCCAGCGCCATTACGACAGGCCAGCGCGGCCAGCGGGAATCGCTGATCCCGCTGATGACCAGCGACGTGGCGGGGCGGATCGACAGGACGACCGGCTCGGTCGCGAGGCTCAACCGGGAACTGCGGCGGCTGCAGACGGACTTCGCATCTCGGCCTGGCAATCCTACCGACGCGGAGCAGCGCGCCTATGAGAGCGCCGCCGAGCCAATCCAGCGCCAAATCGCGGCCCTGCAGCATCATGGCGGCGGTCGTCGCGGCGGAGGAGGCGGACGCACAGGCCGCGCGGCCAACGACAACAGCGCCCGCGACGCCGAGCGCAATGCCGAACAGCGCTTCCGGGTCGGCATCGAGACGATGCAGGCCGAGCAGGAATACCTCAACGCGCAGACCGAACTGAACCAGTCGGCCAACGGCATCGCCGACACGGCTCGGCGCCGGGTGCTCTCAGAGGCCGAGGTCGAGCGGCTTACGTTGAACGACCGCGAGCGCAAGCACGACATCACCGCCGCCGAGGCCGATCAACTCCGCCTGCTCAACCAGCAGACCCGCGACCAACGCCTGCGCAACATCAGCGCGCAGGAGACGGACGCCATGGCCCGCGAGCGCCTGTCGATCTCCCAGGCCGACCTGCGCACCGAGGAAGAGATCACGCGCCTGCGCGAGCAGATGGCCGGGACGGCGCAGGAGCGCCAGGCGAGCCAGCTTCACCTTCTGGAGCTGTCGCAACGGCAGGAGCGGGCCGAACTGGACGCCGTGATCGCTTCGCAGACCGCGAGCGATGCCCAGAAGGAAATCGCCGGGCGCCGGCTGGCCGCGCTCAACATCACCGGCGCCCTGCAGCGCGAGCAGATCGGCCGCGACAACGAAGGCCCCATGGCCCGCTACATGCGCGAACTGCAGGCGTCCACGGCGGACGTCCAGCGCAATGTCGAGGGCATTCAGGTCCGCGCATTCGACAGTCTGGCGGAAGCGATCAGTGGCGTCGTCTCCGGCACCGAGTCCTTGGGTGATGCCTTCCGCAACATGGCTCGCGGCATCGTGCAGGACATTATCCAGATGACGGTGCGGATGCTGATCTTCCGGGCGATCTCCGGGCTGTTCGGCGGCGGGGCGTCGGCAGGGAGCAACGTCGGGATGCAGGGCATTCTCTTCGGCGGCGCCCGCGCGTCTGGGGGGCCGGTGAATGCTGGCATGGCCTACCGGGTGGGCGAGCGCGGCGAGGAACTTTTCGTCCCGCCCTCGAACGGCAAGATCATCCCCAATAACCAGTTGCGCGCCGCCAACAATAACGGCCCCGTGGAGATCGTGATCGGCTTCGGCCCCGCGCCCGAATTCGCGCCCTATGTCCATCAGGTCAGCGCCGGCTACGCGCAAGAGGCGGTCAAGGTCTCGGTCAACCACACCGACAGCACGGTTCGCGGCGCGATGCGGCCGAAGCTCAACGGGACGCGCCGATGAGCTACGTCACCGCCCCCGATTTCCGCATCAAGCAGATCGAGTGGAGCCTCGACCGCCCCGCCCAGGTCAACCGCAGCGATTGGACCGGCAAGCGCACGGTCGTCGCGAATCCGTGGCACGGCAAATGGCGGGCGCGGGCCGAACTGGCGGCGGTGCAGGGCGAGGCCGGCGTGCTGGCGGTGCGGGCCTTCCTCGTCGCGGTCAAGGGCGCGATCAACACCTTCCGCCTCTACGCGACGATCGAGGCGCAGAACGCGAACACCGGCGTAACCGTCAACACGACCGCGGCGGCCGGCGCGACCTCGCTGGTCATCACCGGCGCCTCGACCGCCATGCTCGTCGGGCAGTATTTCACGGTCAACGGCCAGCTTTGTTGCATCACCGGCGTTTCCGGCTCGACGCTCACCTTTGAGCCGCCGCTGCGCGTGCAGGCGACGAGCACCACGAAGGTCGTCACGTCCCGCCCCTATGCGCTCGTTTGCATGACCGATTCCCGCGTTGGCTGGAGCATCGGGCAGGCGCGGATGCACTCGATCAGCATCGACGTAGAGGAAGCGATCCTGGAAACCGACGGCACGGTGCCGGAATAGACCATGCCAGCGCCCGACAGCACCGCAAAAGCTGCCCTCAACAGCCACTTTTCGGCGGCTTGGTTCATCCATCTCGACATCGACGGCGACCCGTTGCGCGTCACGACATTCGGCGCGGATGTGGTCGTCTCCGGCTCGGGCGACAGCGAGCTTGATGGCACCTACGTCTCGCGTGACGGGCGATTCATCGAGGTCAGCGAGATCAGCAACAGCGAGGGCGGCTCGGACACGCGCACGATCACGCTTTCCGGCATCACCAGCATCGATGTCGATCTCGTCGCCGACATCGCGGACAGGTCGCTGTGGCAGGGCCGCCTCGCCCGCATCTGGTGCAGGATCTATGACGCCGACGGGGTGACAGCGCAGGGCGCGATCTTCCCTGTCGATACCGGCTATATGTCGAGCGTCCAGATCATCGCCGGTGCCGAGACGCAGACGATGAAGCTGTCAATCGAGAATTATCTAGCCTTCTACAGCGAGGCATCGAACCGCTCTTACCAGAACCAGGCCGACTATGACGCCGCCGACACAAGCGCGGCGGCGACCATGGCGGCGGCTAACGGCCTGCAGCGGGGATCGGGGGCGTCGGCGGGGATCGGGGGCGATGACGGCCCTCGCATCCAAGTGGATCAACCCTTCCAATGAGGCGGGCCGATTGGGAAGAGCGGCTGAACGCCTTCGTCGCGAAGCATCACGCGCGGCCCTATTCGCATGGCTGGCACTGTCTGCTCTTCGTCGCCGGCGCGGTGAAGGCGATCACCGGCGAGGACTTCGCGCACGGCCACCGCGGCAAGTACAAGAGCATGGCCGGCGCGCTCCGGTATCTGAAGGCGCTCGGCTTCGACAGCCCCGGAGCGATGATCGATGCGAACCTGCCCGTGAAGCCGGTTGGCTTCGCTGGGCGCGGTGACATCATCCTCGGCGCCGACGGCATTCCGGCGCTCTGCATGGGCGAATTCGCGCTCTCCGTGACTGACGAAGGCCTGGCGCGTGTGCCCCGATCCGAATGGCGAAAAGCCTGGAGGGTCGGATGAGCAAGAAAGTCCTTGGGATCGGGCTGGTCATCGTCGGCGTGGCCCTGCAGGTCATCCCCGGCATTGGGCAGGCAATCGGCCTCCCCATGATCGCGGCGGGCCTGTCGTCGGCGGCGGTAATCGGGCTCGGTCTGGTGGTGGCGGGGAATTTCCTGATCGGCCCGTCGAAGCCCAAGGGCCTGAAAACCAGCAACAGCGACCGCCTCTTCGCCAGCCTCGATCCCACGACGCCGCGCAAGATCGTGTTCGGCGACACCGCCATGGCGACGGACGTGCGCTATCAGGCGTTCACCGGCACCGACCAGGAATATCTCCAGCAGATCATTGTCGTGGCCTCCCATGAGGTGAATTCGATCGATGAAATCTGGCTCGACAATGAGCAGGCGTGGACGAGCGGCGGGGGCGCTCAGGGGCGCTATGTCGGCTATCTGACCGTCACGGCGCGCACGCTGGGCACCAGCGCCAACGGCATCGCGATCGACAGCAACTGGACGACTTCCTGCACGCTCACCGGCTGCGCCTATGTCCTGATGAAATACAAGCTGACGGGCAACAGCAAGTCGGCTGAGAGCCCGTTCAGCGGCGGCGTGACGAGTCGCATGACGATCCGCGGCCAGGGCGCGCTGGTTTACGATCCCCGCCTCGACAGCACCGTCACCGGCGGCTCCGGCTCCCATCGCGCCGACGACCAGACGACGTGGGAATGGGACGACGACGCGAGCCGCAATCCGGCGCTGCAGGCGCTGTGGTACGAGCTCGGCTGGAAGATCGAGGACAAGCTGGCGGTTGGCAAGGGTGTCCCGCCGTCCCGCCTCAACCTCGCCTCCTACGGGACCGCCGCCAATGTCTGCGACGAGAGTGTCGCGCTCGACCCAAGCGGCACGGAGCCCCGCTACCGCAGCGACGGCGTGTTTAGCGAGGCCGACAACCCCGGCGCGGTGCGTGACACGCTCTGCGCCACCATGAACGGCGTGCTGCGCGATGCAAACGGCAAGCTGGCGCTGAAGGCAATCACCAATGATCTCGGCTCGCCCGTCGCCCCGAGCGGCGCCAGCGCCTTCGACGAGGACGACGTGCTGGGCGAAATCCGGTGGGATCAGACGCCGGACCTTAGCGACACGTTCAACATCGTGCGCGGCCGGCGCGTCGATCCGAGCGACAACGCGCTCTATCAGATGGCGGAATATCCCGCCGTGTCGATCAGCAATATCGACGGCATCGACCGCATCGACACCTTCGACCTCCCCATGGTGCAGTCGAACGCCCAGGCGCAGCGGCTCGCCAAGCTGAGGCTCCAGCGCAATCAGTACCAGGGCCGGCTGCAATTCACCGGCGGCCCGGCTTTCTGGGCGCTGAGCCTCGGCGACCCTTTCCCTCTGACCCATTCCGCTTTTGGCTGGACCGCCAAGCTGTTCCGCTGCGCCGG
>JBGSBH010000059.1:0-11147 GCA_041730635.1 Cypionkella sp. | reverse complement strand
TCTATTACGGGAGCAAGAAGGCGATCGACGACGTTTCGATCGACATCCCTTCCGCTTACGTGACCGCGTTCATCGGCCCCTCGGGCTGCGGCAAGTCGACCTTCCTGCGCGCGCTCAACCGGATGAACGACACCATCCCCGGCGCCCGCGTCGAAGGATCGATCGAGCTCGACGGCGAGGATATCTACCGCTCGAAGATGGACGTCGTGCAATTGCGCGCGCGGGTCGGGATGGTGTTCCAGAAACCGAACCCGTTTCCCAAGTCGATCTTCGAGAACGTCGCCTACGGGCCGCGCATCCATGGCCTCGCCGAGGGCAAGGCAGAGCTCGAGGCGATCGTGGAGCGGTCGTTGCAGCGAGCCGGGCTGTGGAACGAGGTCAAGGATCGGCTCTCCGACAGCGGCACCGCGCTCTCCGGCGGGCAGCAGCAACGGCTCTGCATCGCGCGGGCGATCGCGGTGGACCCGGAGGTGATCCTGATGGACGAGCCGTGCAGCGCGCTCGATCCGATCGCAACCGCGCGGATCGAGGAGCTGATTCACGAGCTGCGCGGCAATTACGCGATCGTCATCGTGACTCACTCGATGCAGCAGGCCGCCCGGGTGAGCCAACGCACGGCGTTCTTCCACCTCGGCAGCATGGTCGAATACGGCCGGACGTCGGACATCTTCACCACCCCGCTCGAGGAGCGGACCAAAGACTACATCACCGGCCGCTACGGCTAAGGACGACGCGCATGGACCATACCGTCAAGGCTTTCGACGAGGACATCACCCGCCTGCGCGGCAAGATCGCCGAGATGGGCGGGCTGGCCGAAGTCGCGCTGCACAACGCGATGGATGCGCTGGTCAAGGGCGACGACGCGCTGGCCGAGCAGGTCATCGCGGGCGACCACAAGATCGACACGCTCGACGGCGAGATCGACAAGCTGGCGATCCGGATCATCGCCCTGCGCGCGCCGATGGCGGACGACCTGCGCGAGGTGATCGCGGCGCTGAAGATCTCCGGGGTGATCGAGCGGATCGGCGATTATTCGAAAGCGATCGCCAAGGCTTCGCGCAAGATCGAAGACCGCAAGAAATTCGGCCCCCTCACCCTGGTCCCGGCGATGGGCGACATCGCCGCCGAGATGGTCCACGACGCGCTCACCGCCTACGCCGCGCGCGACGCGGTGCTCGCCCGCGAAGTGATCGCCGCCGACGAGAAAGTCGACAACTTCTACGAATCGATCTTCCGCAACCTCGTCAGCCACATGGTCGAGAATCCCGCCACCATCAGCTCGGCCGCGCAGCTGCTGTTCGTCGCGCGTAATATCGAGCGGATCGGCGACCATGCGACCAACGTCGCGGAAATGGTCTACTACGCGGCGACCGGCACCTACCCGGCAGACGACGACGGCGAGCGGTAGGCATGACCGCCGCCAAGCTGCTGCTGGTCGAGGACGATCCGGCGCTCGCCGAGCTGCTCGAATATCGTTTCGCCAACGAAGGGTATGCGGTGCGCACCACCGCGGACGGCGACGAAGCGCTGCTGCTGGCCGCCGAGGACGTGCCCGATCTGGTGATCCTCGACTGGATGATCGAGGGCACCAGCGGGATCGAGGTCTGCCGGCGTCTGCGGCGCGAAAAGGCCACCGCGCACGTGCCGATCATCATGCTCACCGCGCGCGAGACCGAGGACGACAAGATCCGCGGGCTCGAGACCGGGGCCGACGACTATCTCACCAAGCCGTTCTCGCCGCGCGAACTGCTCGCCCGCGTCGGCGCGGTACTGCGGCGGATCCGCCCCGCGCTCGCCGGCGAGAACGTGACCGTCGGCGATCTCGCGCTCGATCCCGTCGCGCACCGGGTCACGCGGCGGGGCAAGTCGCTGCACCTGGGGCCGACCGAATACCGCCTGCTCAAATTCCTGATGGAGCGACCCGGCCGGGTGTTCGACCGCGCGCAGCTGCTCGACGGCGTGTGGGGCACCGAAAGCGAGATCGAGCTGCGCACTGTGGACGTCCACATCCGGCGGCTGCGCCAGGCGATCGCGGTCGAGGGCGCGAAAGATCCGATCCGGACGGTGCGCAGCGCGGGCTATGCGCTCGAAGGCTGAGCGGCTCCGGGCAAGGAGATGCGGCTGACGCCGGTGACCGGCCCGCCCGCCGAGGGAGGCGCGAGGCGAAGCCGCGTCTCGAGACCGCTCGTCTGGCTGGCGCTGGCCATGCCGGGCTGCTGGATCGGCTATCGCTGGGGTTTCACGCCCGATCGCTACGGTTACGGGCACGCGGTCGCCGACAGCGGTGACTGGGCCGCCTGGCTGCTGATGGCCACGCTCGCGGTGACCCCCCTTCGGCTCCTGTGGCCCCGGGCGCGATGGAGCCGATGGCTGGTTGGCCGGCGCCGCGCCCTGGGGGTCGCGACCTTTGCCTACGCCGCCGGGCACACCGCGATCTACCTGCTCCACAAGGCATCGCCCGCGCAGGTGATCGCCGACCTCGCGCTACCCGGGCTGCTGCTCGGCTGGCTGGCGCTGACTTTGTTCGCTCCGCTGGCCGCGACTTCGAACGACGCTTCGATGCGCCGCCTGAAGCGCGGCTGGAAGAAGCTGCACCGGCTGGTCTATCCGGCGGCGATCCTGACGTTCGCGCACTGGGTGCTCACGGCGTTCGACCCCACTATCGCATGGGCGCACGCCGCCGTGCTCGCCGTGATCGAAGCCGTCAGGATCGCGCTCCAGCGCCGTCAGAGGGTGACGTAGCGGCGCAGCCGGGCGACTTCGGCCTCGTCGACGTACTTGCCGATCTCGCGGTCGAACTCGGCCATATTCTCGTAAGGCCGGTATTCGAGGAACTCGTGGACCATCTTCTCGCTCATCCCGGGGATCAGCTTGATGTCCGCCTCGCTCGCGCTGTTGAGATTGATCGGCACGAATACCGCGGCGCGGATGGTTTCGGCCTGCTGCGGGGTGGCGCTTTCGAGCAGCCTGGCGTTGAAGGCGCTGGCGCTGGCGTAGGGCCGCCCGGCAACGATCGCCTTGGCCAGCTCGGGGGTCATGCCTGCGGCGGCGAGCTGCTGCTCGCTGGCGCTGTTGGGATCCAGGACAGCACCGTCCGCGGCCGCCGGCGTGGCACCCGTTTGGGCCGCGGCGGCCTCACCGGCAGGTTCGCCATTCGCGACGGTGGTATCTTCGGCCTGCTGCGAGCACGCGGCCAGCAGAACTGCCGATCCGGCGATCATGGTAGCAATGACAGTGCGCATCGTATTTCCTCTTATTGCGAGAGATTCGCAGTACCGGATTCCCATCGAATGGGAAGCCCCCCGGGCGCGCGGGCGGTCAGCGGCACACTCCGCCGAATCCGCGCGCTTGCTGGTCGAGGTGCAGATGGTCGCGGTGCGCAGCGTTGTAGTCCGGGCTCAGCACCGTGCCGAAGGCATCGCACCCGCCGTCGCGAACCCGGCGCAGGAAGATGGCCCTTGCGCCCTCGCCGCGCCAGTCCTCGAGCACGCTGACCTGCGTCCCGTCGGCCAGTACGAACGCGGCGACGTCGATCGCGTTGCCGGTCGCGTGTTCGCTCCACGAGCCTTCGCTGCGCCCGTACATGCGGCGGCAGGAATAGGCGCCGAAATGCTCGATGCGCGCCAAGGGCGAGCCGAGCAAGGCGCGAGCTGCCGGCTGGACGGTCTGCCGCAGCCACAGTTCGAGACCCACCGCTACCGGGCAGGTGGTGGCGGGCCGCGCGGGGGCCAGCGGAACGTCCGCCAGCACGGTGCGATCGGCCCGCGCGCAGTCCCCCTCCCCGGCCGGCGGGAGGGCCGTGAAGGCGACCTCGCTCCGGGCGAGGACATCGCGGCAAGTCGCCGCATCGCCGCGTAGAGCCCGCAGCTTGCGCTCGGTCGCCCACCCGGGCGGGTCGCGCAGGTCGAGCGGCGCCCATGGATCGTGCTGCGGATGGGCGTCGAGCCAGCCTTTGCCGGCCAGCACCAGGGCGCCGGCCAGCAGGATGGCGAAGGCGGCGTGATCGAAGGCGCCGATGGGTGCCGGCGCGCTCGGCGAACGGGGGCGCGTTCGGCGGGCCATGCTCAGTGGAAGTCGCGGCTCGGGGGAAGCGGGAGCATGCGCGGCACGATGCGCACGTCGCGCGGATGACCGCCGGCGCTGGGGCCGTGGAACCCGCAGTCGCGGTTGCCGGATCCCGGCGGCTGCCACGGCTGCGGCTCGATGGCGGGGCGCGTGTCCTTCTCCTCCTCGAGCAGCACCCCACCCGGCCCCCAGCGGCTCGGCAGCGGATTGTTGCAATGATCGGCCCGGGCGATCGTCACCGGCATCAGATCGTCCGACAGGCGGTGGAGATCGTGCGTCGCATCGGCGAGGTGCGCGGCGATCACGTGAACCACCTCCTCGTCGTATTCCACCCGGCCGCGCACTTCCATCAGTCGCGCGCCCATGATGACCTTGCGGTACTTCTCCATCATGTCGGGCCAGATCACGAGGTTGACCACCCCGCTCTCGTCCTCGAGCGTGATGAAGCACACCCCCTTGGCGCTCCCCGGGCGCTGGCGGATCAGCACCACGCCCGCCACCTGCAGCATGCTGCGGAACTTGCGCGCGCGCAGCTCGCTCGCGCGCACGAACCCGCGTTCGGCGAGCGAGGGCCGCAGGAAGCTGAGCGGATGCGCCTTCAGGCTCAGGCGGTGCGTCTGGTAGTCGGCGACCACTTCTTCCGACAGGGCCATCGCCGGCAGCCGGGTGGCGGCGCGCTCGGCCCCTTCCTCGCGCGCGCGGGCGGCGGCGAACAGCGGCAGCTCGCTCCCCCCGACGAGTGTGCGCGCTTCCCACAAGGCCTGGCGGCGCGGCAGCTCGAGCGAACCGAAGCAGTCCGCCGCCGCCAGCCGCTCGACATGCGCGGGGGGCACGCCGGCACGGTCGCGGACTTCGCGCACGTCGGCGAACGGCCCGCGCGCTTGCCGCTCGGCCACCAGGCGCGCGGCGAGCGCTTCGGGGAAGCCGTCGATCTGGCGCAGGCCGAGCCGCACCGCCCAGCCCTTGTCGGTACGCCAGCGGTCCCGACCATGATGAAAGCGCGGCCGGGCGCTGGCCCCCTCGTCGACCGGCTCGAGCGTGCAATCCCAGTCGGAGCGGTTGACGTCCATCGGCAGCACCACCACCGCGTGCTCTTCCGCATCGCGGACGATCTGCGCGGGGGCGTAGAATCCCATCGGCTGCGAATTGAGCAGCGCCGCGGCAAAGGCGGCCGGGTAGTGGCATTTGAGCCAGCTCGAGACATAGACCAGGTGCGCGAAGCTCGCCGCGTGGCTTTCGGGAAAGCCGTATTCGCCGAAGCCCTTGATCTGGTTGAAGCAGCGATGCGCGAACTCGGGATCGTAGCCGCGCGCGATCATGTTGCCGACCATCAGGTCCTGGTGCGCATGGACCATCCCGCGGCTGCGGAAGGTGGCCATCGCCTTGCGCAAGCGGTCCGCCTCCGCCGGCGAGAACTTGGCCGCGTCGAGCGCGATCTTCATCGCCTGTTCCTGGAAGATCGGCACCCCGAAAGTGCGCTTGAGGATCGATGACAGCTCGTCGGGCGGGCCGTGCTCGGGGGCGGGCGACGGCAGGTTGAAGTCGCGCCGGCCCGCACGATATTCGCGCCGCGCCTTCAGGTACGGGTGGACCATGTCGCCCTGGATCGGCCCGGGACGGACGATCGCGACTTGTACCACGAGGTCGTAGAACTCGCGCGGCTGGAGGCGCGGCAGCATGTTCATCTGCGCCCGGCTTTCGACCTGGAAGACGCCGAGCGAATCGCCCTCGCACAGCATGTCGTAGACCGCCGGTTCTTCCTTCGGCACGGTCGCCAGCTCGTAGCTCTCATCGTGGTGCGCGCCGATCAGATCGAGCGTCTTGCGGATGCAGGTGAGCATCCCGAGGGCGAGCACGTCGATCTTGAAGATGCCGAGATCGTCGATGTCGTCCTTGTCCCATTCGATGAACGTGCGGTCGGGCATCGCGCCGTTGCCGATGGGGACGGTCTCGGTCAGCAGCCGGTCGGTGAGGATGAACCCGCCGACATGCTGGCTCAAATGCCGCGGCATGCCGATCATCTGCTCGGTCAGCTTGAGCACCCGCGCCAGCTGCGGATCGCCGAGATCGAGCCCGGTTTCGCGCAGCACGTGGCCGGGATCGATCGAGCGGCCGTGCCCGCCCCATACGGTGCGCGCGAGCGCCGCGGTGACATCCTCGCTCAGCCCCATCGCCTTGCCGACCTCGCGGATCGCCATCCGCGGGCGATAGTGGATCACCGTGGCGCACAGCCCGGCGTGCTGGCGGCCATAGGTCTCGTAGATCCACTGGATCACCTCCTCGCGCCGCTCGTGCTCGAAATCGACGTCGATATCGGGCGGCTCGCGGCGTTCCTTGGTGATGAAGCGTTCGAACAGCACCTGGTGCTTGGCGGGATCGACCGCGGTGATCCCGAGGCAATAACAGACCGCCGAGTTCGCCGCCGAACCGCGCCCCTGGCAGAGGATGCCGCGGCTGCGGGCGAAATCGACGATCTCCTTGATGGTCAGGAAATAGGGCGCGAGCTGGAGCTGGCCGATCAGCCGCAGCTCGCGCTTCAGGGTCTTCTTGACGCTCGGCGGCAGGCGCACCGGGTAGCGTTCGCGGGCGTCGCGCCAGGTGAGCTGGCGCAAGTAAGCCTGCGCGGTGAGGCCGCCGGGATAGCTCTTCTGCGGGTACTCGTACTTGAGCTGGTCGAGGCTGAAGCGGCAGGCATCGGCCACCGCGCGGGCGGCTTCGATCGCATGCGGCCAGCGCGCGAACAGCGCGATCATCTCCTCGGGCGACTTCATGTGCCGCTCGCCGTTGGGGTGCAGCAGGTGGCCTGCCTCGGCGACCGTGGTCTTGTGGCGGATCGCGGTCATCACGTCCTGCAACGGGCGGCGGTCGGGCGCGTGGTAGTGGACGTCGTTGGTCGCCAGCAGCGCGAGGCCATTCGCCTTCGCCAGCGCATCGAGCCGGTCGATCCGGGCGATGTCGTCCTCCCCGTAGAGGTAGCTGGCGGCGAGGTGCCGCAGCGTGGGGAGCTGGGCCGCGAGGTGCGGCAGAAGCGCCGAGAACCCGGCGGTCAGCGCCATCGTCGCTTCGCTGCCACCCGCCTGCCCCGGGAACGCAACGACGTTACTCGGCACTTGCAACGTGAACTCGCGGTCGAGCTCGCGCGGCGGCAGCAGGATCAGCTGCGCGCCTTCGGAATGCTGGCCCAGCACCGCGAGGCTGATGTCGCACGCCCCCTTGTCCTGCCACTCGCCGGCGAGCGTGTTCATTCGCCCGGCCGAGATCAGCCGGCACAGGCGCCCGTAGGCCGCCCGATCGACCGGGTAGGCGAGGAAGGCGAAACCCTCGACGGTTTCGATCCGGCAGCCGATCAGCGGCCTGAGCTTGACCCGCTTCGCTTCGCTGTGGATGCGCACCACCCCGGCCATCGAGTTGGCATCGGCGACCGCGATCGTATCGTAGCCTAGCGCGCGGGCGGCCAGCACCAGGTCGACTGGATCGGACGCGCCGCGCAGGAAGCTGAAATTGGAGACCAGCCCGAGCTCGACGAACGGGCAGCGGCGCGGCGGGCTTACGCTGTCGGGATCGACTTCGATCCGCCGGCGCGGGATCTGGAGATCGTTCTCGGGCACGTCACCCAGCCAGCTCCGCCAGCCGCTCCTTCACCGCGGCGAGATCGGCATCGAACAGCCGCGCCTGCTCGTCGCGCGCCGGGCCGTCGAGCCGCAGCAGGTAGGAAGGGTGGGCGGTCACCCACAGCTCGTTGCCGTCCTCGAGCGCGTGCGGCGCGCCGCGCGCCTTCGAGATGCTGACCGTCTTGCCGAGCATCCCGCGCGCCGCGCTCGCGCCCATCGCCAGGATCAGCCTGGGTTGAACGATCAGCCGCTCGCTCTCGACCCACCAGCGGCAGGTGTCGATCTCCTTCGAGGTCGGCGACTGGTGCAGCCGCCGCTTGCCGCGCTGGACGAACTTGAAATGCTTGACCGCGTTGGTGACGTAGGCCGCGCGGCGGTCGATCCCCGCGCGCTCGAGATGGCGGTCGAGGAGCTGGCCGGCGGGCCCGACGAACGGGCGCCCGGCGATGTCCTCCTGATCGCCCGGCTGCTCGCCGACGATCATCAGCCCGGAAAAGCCCTTGCCGTAATCGCGCGGCCCCTCGCCCATCACCGCGTGGTTGTCGAGGTAGCCGATCGGGCACATCCGGCAGGCGTGGATCGCCTTGTCGATCGCCTCGAGCGTTGCCGGCCGCTCGCCCATGTCCAACGTGCCCGCCGCGACCATCTGAGCTTCCCGCGCCTGCGCCCCGGCGACCAGCTCGGGAATGAGCGCCGCCTCGGGCATGTTCTTCCAGTACTTGCGGGGCATTTCCTTCATCATCGCCCCGACCTTCAAACGCGCGGGGTTGAAGATCGACGCATAGTATTCGCGCCACAGGTCCTCAGTCGGGTCGCCGGCCGGTGCGTCGCCGCGCTGCGCGGGCGGCCCCTCCTCGAGCCGTTCGCCGTCCCAGTGCAGCGAGCCCTTCGGCGTCAGGATCGACCAGTGCATGTTGGCGAAGCGGCGGACGAAGAACCCGGCATTGGCGCGCAGGATGTGATGCTCGGGCTCGAACCAGGCGACGTAGCGATCGGCGCCGTCCGCTTCCCCCTCGACCTGCCGGAAGCGGACGAAGGCGCGCATCTTGTGGATGTCGCGCCGCACCGCCTTCGCCAGTTCCTCGAGCCGGCGGACTTCGGGATCGGCCCCATCCTCCAGCAGCCGCGGGCTTGCCTGCAACCGCCACAGCAGGCGATAGAGCAGCGCAAACCGCTCGGGGTCGGAATGGCAGATCGCGCTCTTGGCGAGCTGGACGAAAGCCCGGCTGGCGCGAACCGGGCGGGCGCCCGGCGGCACCGCCGGCAGGCGACGACGGCCGCCGGCAAACAGATCGCCGCCCACCCCCGGCTCGGCCCAGACCACGCGGTCGGGCGGAACATCGGCCTGGACCAGCGCGCGCGCCTGATCGCGCCAGAAATCGAAGTCGTCGGGCTCGAGCAGCGTCACGCAGTAGGCGCCCGGCAGGCGCATGTCGCGAAACGGCGCGCTCATCGCGCCACCCCTCTCGACTGGTCCTTCGAGACGAGCCTTCGACTGCGCGTCTGCGACGCTCCGCTCAGTCTCTCCTCAGGACCAACGGAAACTTTGCTGAAGCCGTTCGTCCTGAGGAGCGGCTGAGGAGCCGCGCAGCGGCGTCTCGAAGACGCGTCTCGAAGGGTCATGCCGCGAACAGTTCAAGCTGCTCGGTTTTCGGCGCCAGCAGCGCGCGCAAGTCGGCGCGGTCGGTGAGCAGCGCGGGGCGCCAGTCGGCGGTGACGATGAACGGGCGCACCTTGGCGATCGAGAAGGTGAGCTTGGCGACGTCGTCGAGCCGCAGCGTGCGATGGCGGCGGCTGGCGATGATCCGCTGCACCGCGCGCACGCCCAGCCCGGGCACGCGCAGCAGCGCCTCCTTGGGCGCGCGGTTGACGTCGACCGGGAAACGATCGCGAAACTTGAGGGCCCAGGCGAGCTTGGGGTCGATGTCGAGCGGCAGGTTGCCGTCCGCCTCGGTCGCCTGCATCACCTCGGCCGGCTGGTAGCCGTAGAACCGCATCAGCCAGTCCGACTGGTAGAGCCGGTGCTCGCGGATCAGCGGCGGGCGCTTCAGCGGCAGCACCGCGCTCGCATCGGGGATCGGCGAGAACGCGCTGTAATAGACCCGGCGCAGCCGGAAGCTGTCGTAAAGGCGGCTAGCCTTGCCGACGATATCCGCATCGCTCGCGGCATCGGCGCCGACGATCATCTGGGTCGATTGCCCCGCCGGCGCGAACCGCGGCGCGTGCTTGAAGCGCTTCTTCGCGTCCTTCGCCTCGACGATGTCGCGCTTGACCCCGGCCATCGCCCCTTCGATCTGCCGCGCGTTCTTGTCGGGCGCGAGACGGGTGAGCCCGGCGTCGGTCGGCAGTTCGACATTGATCGAAACGCGATCGGCGTAGAGCCCGGCCTGGTGCACCAGCTCGGGATCGGCCTCGGGAATCGTCTTCAAATGGATGTAGCCGCGAAAATCGTGCTCCTCGCGCAGCATCCGCGCGACTTCGACCAGCTGCTCCATCGTGTGGTTCGAGCTCTTGACGATGCCCGACGAGAGGAACAGCCCCTCGATGTAGTTGCGGCGGTAGAACGCCAGCGTCAGGTCGACGACCTCCTGCGGCGTGAACCGCGCGCGGCGCACGTTCGAGCTCTTGCGGTTGATGCAGTAATGACAGTCGAACACGCAGTGGTTGGTCAGCAGGATTTTGAGCAGCGAGATGCAGCGGCCGTCGGGCGCATAGGCGTGGCAGATGCCCATCCCTTCGGTCGAGCCGATGCCCCTGCCGCCGGTGGAATTGCGCTTGGTCGTGCCCGACGAGGCGCACGAGGCATCGTATTTTGCCGCGTCGGCAAGGATTTCGAGCTTCTCGAGGATCGTCTGCGAGGCCATGTGTTCCTTATATGTTCTGGTGTCGGATTCGCAAGCGCTTCCGGCACCGATTGCCCGCCTCAACGGTTGAAGCCGCATGTCGGGTATGTTCATCGGCACCGCCGGTTGGGCGATCGCGCGCGACTGCGCCGATCGCTTCCCGGAGGAAGGGTCGGGGCTCGAGCGGTATGCCGCCGTGTTCGGCGCGGTGGAGATCAACAGCTCGTTCCATCGCCCGCATCGCTTGGCGACCTGGCAGCGCTGGCATGACAGCGTGCCGGTGGGGTTCCGGTTCTCGGTCAAGCTGCCCAAGCGGATTACCCACGGGCTGAAGCTCGTCGGTTTCGAGGACGAACTCGACACGTTCATCGCCCAGACCGATACGCTCGCGGCGAAGCTGGCAGTCCTGCTGGTGCAGTTGCCGCCCAGTCTCGCGTTTGACGCGGCGGTCGCCGAGCGCTTCCTCGCCCGGCTGCGCGAACGGAGCGCCGCGGCGATCGCCTGCGAGCCCCGCCACACCAGCTTCCGCAATCCGACCTATATTCAGCAGTTCATCAAGCGCGGGGTGCCCCGGCGGCTGTCGGAGGAAGACCGGCGGCGGCTCGCGGCGCATTTCGGGGTCGGGGAG
>JBGSBH010000058.1:0-11218 GCA_041730635.1 Cypionkella sp. | reverse complement strand
TGCTCCATCATGTTGACCTTCTGGCCCACCCGGTCGACGAACGGAGTGATGATATGCAGGCCCGGATCGGCGGCCTTGGTGAAGCGACCGAACCGCTCGATCGTGTAGACATACCCCTGCCGCACCACGCGCACCGCGGTGAGCAGGAAGATCACCAGCACCGCGACGACCAGCGCCAGCGTCAGCGACAGACCCATCGTTCCCTCCATCTCACCCCGGCATCGTAACGACGGGCGGGCGGCGGGCAAGCGAAACCGGGCCCGCGCCGTAGCCTTCGGCGAGACGTTGGTTGCCCGGTTAAGGAAACCCGCCCCGCCCCGCCCCGCCTTCGGCAGATCGCGGCCCGCGATGGCCCCGCGTGTGGCTTTTCGCACGGGCCCGACCCCGCGCTTAAGCCGGCGGGCCGCGCCGGGGCCGCGTTCCGGGAGCAGGCGAGCGAGGCGATCACCGCGCCGGTGAGGCACGACGGGGCCCATGTAGGAAAGTTGTTTCTCGCCAAGCGCTTCATCGGACGCTGAGCGACGCTCGTCGAACGGTCGAGCGCTCGGCGGCGCCGGTCGAGGCGGGCGCGCCAAATCGATGGCCGGGCCTACAGGCAGCGCTTCAGGGTAGGAAGGATCGCTTGCATGAGAAAGACCGCCGCGCTGTCGCTGCTGGCGACCACCGCGCTCGCCGCGCCCGCATGGGCGCAGGACGCACCGGCCACCGGCGACGCGCCGCCGCCCGCGCCGGTCGAGGCTACCCCCGCCGATGCGACCCCGGCCGAGGCCGCCGCCGCGCCCGAGGGCCGGCAGGTCTATACCCCGGCGGACTTCGCCCGCTACGCGCCGAAGAACGCGCAGGACATGCTCGAACAGGTGCCCAGCTTCCAGATCCGCGACAGCGAGAACCTGCGCGGGCTCGGCCAGGCGACCGGCAACGTGCTGTTCAACGGCCAGCGCCCCTCGTCGAAGTCCGACGACTTGCGCACGCTGCTCTCCCGCATACCGGCGGCGAACGTGACCCGGATCGAGATCGTCGACGGCGCGACGCTCGAGATCCCCGGTTTGTCGGGGCAGGTTGCCAACGTCGTCTATACCTCGAGCGGCGGGATCTCCGGCCAGTTCAGCTGGACCGGGCAGGTCCGCGCGCACTACGCCGACCCCCTGTTCACCCGCGGCGCGGTGTCGGTCAGCGGGCGCAGCGGCGCGCTGGAGTATGAGGTCGGCCTCGACAACAACCAGGCCGGGCGCAGCTCGGCGGGCGGCGAGACGCTGATCTTGAACGGCGCGGGCGCGATCGTCGAGACCCGCGACGACGTGTGGACCAGCAACTACGACGCGCCCAAGCTCTCGGGCAAGCTGACCTGGAACGGCGCGGGCAGCGTCGCGCATCTGAACGGCCACTACCAGCGCATCTGGAACCGCTACGACGAGTTGGGCGAGCGCGTTTCGCCCGGCCTTTCCGACCGGCTGCGCACCGTACGCCAGCGTACCCGCAGCTGGAACTACGAGATCGGCGGCGACTACGAATTCGGCCTCGGCCCCGGCCGCCTCAAGGCGATCGGCCTGCGCCGCTTCGCGCACGAGCCGTTCTTCGAGGAAGTCAGCACCGTCTTCGCCAATGGGGGAGCGCCCACCGGCGACGGCTTCGCGCAGACCGGCGACCTCGGCGAGACGATCGCCCGCGGCGAATACAGCTGGAAGATGCTCGGCGGCGACTGGCAGCTGTCGGGCGAGGCGGCCTTCAACACGCTCGACAACGTCGCAACCTTGGGCACGCTGACCCCGGCGGGCGAATTCGCCTATGTCCCGTTCCCCGGCGGCACCGGCGGGGTCAAGGAAGACCGCTACGAGGCGCTGCTCAGTTTTGGCCGGCCGCTGACGCGCACGCTGTCGTTCCAGATCGTCGGCGGGGCCGAGCATTCGACGATCACCCAGACCGGCGCCGCGGGCCTCACCCGCAGCTTCTTCCGCCCCAAGGGCACGCTGTCGCTGGCGTGGAAGCCGAGCGACACGTTCGACGCCTCGCTCAAGATCAGGCGGCGGGTGCTGCAGCTCTCGTTCTACGATTTCCTCGCCCGGGCGAACCTCAACGATGCCACCGCCAACTCGGGCAACACCGACCTGCGCCCGCAGCAGGACTGGAGCTACGAGGGCGAGATCAACTGGAAGCTCGGCCCGTGGGGCTCGCAGCAGTTCCGCCTCGTCTACCGCGACGTCTCCGATTTCGTCGACATCATCCCGGTGCCGGGCGGCGAGGCGATCGGCAACGTGCCCAAGGCGTGGGCGGCGGCGATCGTTTCCAACAGCACGATCACCTTCGATCCGATCGGCCTCAAGGGGGTGCGGCTCGATGCGAGCTTCGTGCTGCAGAAATCGCGCCTCACCGATCCGTTCACCGGCGAGCAGCGCCAGTGGCGCGGGTTCACCAACCGCCAGGCGTTCATCGCGCTGCGCCACGACGTGCCCGGCAGCGACTGGGCCTACGGGGCGGAGGCCAACCACAACCACGTGCTGCCGCGCTATCGCCGCACCGAGGTCGACCGGGTTCGCGAGGGGCCGTGGTTTGCGAGCCTGTTCGTCGAGCACAAGGACCTGTTCGGCCTCACCGTGCGGGCGGAGGCGGGCAACCTCTTGGGCGCCCGCTCTTACCGCGACCGCACGATCTATACGGGATTGCGCGGAGCGAGCCCGATCGCCGCGATTGAGCGGCGCGACCGGCTGATCGGCTCGATCTTCTCGCTCTCGGTGCGCGGCAACTTCTGAGCCGCGGCGGCTAGAGCCTGGCGTAGAGCGCCAGCAGCCGCGCCCACGCGCGCTCCGCCTCCGCCGCGTCGTAGGCCGGGCTGTCGGGCACGCACCAGCCGTGGTCGGCGGGGTACACCTCGATCTCGGCATCGGCCCCGGCGCGGTCGGCGGCCTCGCGCAGGATGGTCTTCGCCTCGGGCTGGCGGGCATCGTCGTTGCGGGCGATCGCGATCAGGTAGTGCGCGCCCTTGCGCAGCTTGAGGTGCGGGCTGTCGGGCTTGTCGGTCGCGAGCCCGCCGCCGTGGAAGCTCGCCGCCGCTCTGATCCGCGAGGGGGCGGCGGCGACGCTGTGGATCGTCATCGGCCCGCCCATGCAATAGCCCTGGTTGCCGATCCCGCGGCGCTTATCGACCGCGCGCTGCGCATCGAGCCAGGCGACGAGCGCCCGCGCGTCGCGCGCGATCGCCGCCGGGTCGGTCGCCTTGGCGCGCCAGGGGGCGACCTTCTCGAATCCCTTCTGCGCGGCGAAATCGGCGAAGTCGGTGAACTGGGCCCAGGCGACGTCGCGGTAGTAGGGGTTGGGCACCAGCACCGCGAAGCCGCTCGCGGCGAGCCGGCGGGCCATCGCCTTCTTCACCTCGCGCAGGCCGGCGATGTCGGGCCACAGGATCGCCGCCGGGGCCGGCCGCGCGGGATGGACGAAGAACGCTTCCATCGTCCCGTCGCCGGCGGGGAGCGAGACCATCGCCTCGGTCAGCGACGACGCCGCCTCGCCGGTCACCGAAGTGCACGCGGCGAGCCCGGCAGCCGCGCCGCCGGCGGCGAACGCCCGGCGGCTGAGGCCACGCATCGCGAACTGTTCGAGGTCGGTCTCATCGCACATGGGGGCATCCTTTGGCCGGGGGATGCGCCAGACTAGCAGCCGCGCCGCCGGCGTCCAGCGAACCGGTTGCCAAGGCGAACCGATCGCGGCACAACCTGCCGGCAGGAGCCGCGCACAGCGGCCCGGGAGGATGAGCGATGCGGATCGGACTGGCGATCGTCGCCGCGCTGGCGCTGGCCGGCTGCGGCATGACCGGTGAGGGTGATCGCGCCCGGGTCACCCCGCCGACCGAGGGGGTGACCGACGCCCTGATCGCCGCCGCCGATCCCGACGAATGGCTGACCTACGGGCGCGACTACGGCGAACAGCGCTTCTCCCCGCTCGAGCAGATCGACACCGCCAGCGTGGGGCGGCTGGGGCTTGCCTGGGCGGCCGATCTCGACACCGCGCGCGGGCAGGAGGCGACCCCGCTGATGCACGACGGGGTGCTCTACATCACCACCGCATGGAGCAAAGTGCTCGCGTTCGACGCCGCCAGCGGCAAGCCGCTCTGGGCCTACGACCCCGAGGTGCCGAGAGAGACTTTGGTGCGCGCCTGCTGCGACGCGGTGAACCGCGGGGCCGCGCTCTACGGCGACAAGGTCTATGTCGGCACGCTCGACGGGCGGCTCGTCGCATTGGACGCCAAGAGCGGCAAGGTCGCCTGGGCCAAGACCGTGGTGCCCGATCAGCAGAACTACACGATCACCGGCGCGCCGCGCGCGGCCAAGGGGCTGATCTTCATCGGCAGCGGCGGCTCCGAGTACAAGGCGCGCGGCTACATCGCGGCCTACGACTGGGCGACCGGGCGCGAGGTATGGCGGTTCAACACCGTCCCCGGCGATCCGGCCAAGGGGTTCGCCGCCGAAGGCCTCAACGCCAAGGCGCACGAAGCCGCCGCCAAGACCTGGGGCGGCGAGTGGTGGAAGCTGGGCGGCGGCGGCACCGTGTGGGACACGATCGTCTACGATCCCGCGACCGACCTCGTGCTGTTCGGCACCGGCAACGCCGAGCCGTGGAACCCGGCGGCGAACGACCGCGGTTCAGGCGACGCGCTCTACACCGGCTCGATCGTCGCGGTCGACGCCGACACCGGCGAATACCGCTGGCATTTCCAGGAGACGCCGGAGGACCGCTGGGACTACGACAGCAACGCGCCGATCATGCTCGCCGACCTCGAGATCGGCGGCAAGCTGCGCCACGTCGCCCTGCACGCGCCCAAGAACGGCTACTTCTACGTGCTCGACGCGGCGACCGGCGAGTTCCTCTCGGGCAAGCCGTTCGCCGAGCAGAACTGGACCACCGGGCTCGATCCCAAGACCGGCAAGGCAATGATCGCGCCCGCGGCGCGCTACGAGAAAACGGGGCGGGCGTTCATCGGCATGCCCGGCGCGATCGGGGCGCATTCGTGGCACCCGATGAGCATGAGCCCCGAGACGGGCCTCGTCTACTTGCCGACCAATCAGGTCGGCCAGGGCTACCTCGCGGCGAAGGACTGGCAGCCGACCGATATCGGCTTCCAGGTCGGGCTCGATACCGCCAAGACCGCGATGCCGTCCGACGCCGCCACCCGCGATGCGGTGGCCAAGACCGTCACCGGCGCGCTGGTGGCGTGGGACCCGCTCAAGCAGGCGCCCGCGTGGACCGTGCCCTACCCCGGCCCATGGAACGGCGGCACGCTGGCGACCGCCGGGGGGCTGGTGTTCCAGGGCACCGCGGCAGGTGACTTCGTCGCTTACGACGCGAAAGCCGGGCGGCGGCTGTGGTCCTTCCCCGCGCAGACCGGGATTGTCGCCGCGCCGATGACATACACCATCGGCGGCGAGCAATATGTCGCGGTGCTCGCCGGCTGGGGCGGGGTGTGGGATCTCGTCGCCGGGACGCTGGCGGGCAAGTCGGGCCCGGTGCGCAACATCAGCCGGTTGCTGGTATTCAAGCTCGGCGCGGCCGGCCAGCTCGCCCCACCACCGCCATCGAACGAAGCCGTGCTCGACCCGCCGCCGTTCACCGGCAAGCCCGAGCAGGTCGCGCGCGGTGGCGATCTCTACGCGCGCTACTGCTCGGTCTGCCACGGCGACGCGGCGGTCGCCGGCGGGCTGGTGCCCGACCTCAGGCATTCCTCCGCGATCGGCTATGCCGACACGCTGAAGGCGGTGGTGATCGACGGCGCCCTCAAGCACAACGGGATGGTCAGCTTCGCCAGCGCGGTCAAACCGGCCGACGCCGAGGCGATCCGCCAGTATCTGATCAAGCGCGCGAACGAGGACAAGGCCTTGGAAGAGAGGCGCTAGCGCATCTCGACTTCGCTCGATGCGAACGGGATGATGCTGTTTTTCGTCTCCGCTCGTGTCGAGCGAAGTCGAGACACACTAGCGCAGATGCCATTATCCGTTTGGCGCCTCCCCCCGCCGTGGTAGGTTGCCGCCCAAAACCGATTCCAAGCCAACGGAGAGCACGATGCCCGAGACCTATCCCTGCCTGATCGATGGCGAGCTCGTCACCACCGGCGCGACGATGGAAGTGCTGAACCCCGCCAACGAGCAGGTGATCGCGCTGGTCCCCGCCTGCGGCAAGGACGAGCTCGACCGCGCCGTCGCCGCCGCCCGCCGCGCGTTCACTACGTGGAAGAAGACCTCGCCCGAGGAGCGGCAGAAGGTCGTCCAGGGCATCGCCGCGGCGATCAAGGACAACGCCGACGAGCTGTTCCGCCTGCTCACCACCGAGCAGGGCAAGCCGCACGCGCAGGCGCAGATGGAGATCTACGGCGCCGCCGGGATGGCCGCGGCGCAATCGACGCTGAAGCTCGAGGAAGTGATCAACCAGGACGACAGCCAGCGGCTGAGCCGCACGCGGCGCGTGCCGGTGGGGGTGGTCGGCGGGATCGTGCCGTGGAACTTCCCGGTGATGATGGCGATCCAGAAGATCGTCCCCGCGCTGATCGCGGGCTGCACGATCGTGCTCAAGCCCTCCCCCTTCACCCCGCTCACCACGCTGCGGATCGCCGCGCTGATCAAGGACGTGGTCCCCGCGGGCGTCGTCAACATCATTACCGGCGAGGACAGCCTCGGCCCGCTGATCACCGAGCACCCCGATATCGACAAGATCACCTTCACCGGCTCGACCGCCACGGGGAAGAAGATCATGGAGGGCGCTTCGAAGGACTTGAAGCGCATCACCCTGGAGCTGGGCGGCAACGACGCCTCGATCGTGCTGCCCGATGCCGACGTCAAGAAAGTGGCCGAGCAGCTGTTCTGGTCGAGCTTCTCCAACGCGGGCCAGATCTGCGTCGCCGCCAAGCGGATCTACATCCACGAGGACATCTACGACGAGCTCAGCCAGGCGATCGCCGAGTATGCCAGGCAGGTCAAAGTCGGCGACGGCTCCGAGCAAGGCACCGGCGTCGGCCCGATTCAGAACCGGAAGCAGTTCGAGCGGGTGTGCGAGCTGATCCAGGATGCCAGGGACAAGGGCTACAAGTTCCTCGTCGGCGGCGAGGTCGATCCGTCGGGCTCGGGCTACTATGTGCCGATCACGATCCTCGACAACCCGCCCGAGGACGCGCGGATCGTCGCCGAGGAGCAATTCGGCCCGGTGATGCCGCTGATGAAGTTCTCCACGGTCGACGAAGCGATCAGCCGCGCCAACAACTCGGACTACGGGCTCGCCGGCGCGGTGTGGACCGGCGACCCGGAAAAGGGTGTCGAAGTGGCCGAGCAGCTCGAGACCGGCACCGTGTGGGTCAACGAGTATCTCCACCTGTCGCCGTTCGCGCCGTTCGGCGGGCACAAGCAGTCAGGCTTCGGCGCCGAGTACGGGATCGAGGGGCTGAAGGAGTTCACCTATCCGCAGGTGATCACCGTCAAGAAGGACGCCTTCGCGTAAGCACCGCTGCGCCGCTATTCCCTTTGCCGCCGGGCGGGCTATCCTGCCCGGCGGGGAGGCCGGCGCGATGGCGACGCTGAAGGACGATCATCAGGACATGTTCGGCGCGCTGGTCGGCTGGACGCACCAGGACCTCGGCGAGCGGGTGATGATCAAGCTGCAGAGCGCGCGCCAGCATCTCGCCGAGGGCGACGCGCCCGAGGAATTCCATTACCTGATGACCAAGAACCAGGCGGCGGTGCTGGGGCAGTACCTGTTCGCGCTGTCGGGCCGCTTGCCGGCGCCGGCGAAGAAGCGCCGCTGGTTCGGCTGAGGAGGGGCGGATGGCAAAAGTGCTGGGCCTGGGCGGGGTGTTCTTCAAGTCGGCCGACACCGCGGCGACGCGCGAATGGTACGCGCGCGGGCTGGGGATCGAGTTCCACGATTGGGGCGGCACGGTGTTCCTGCCCGAAGTCGCGGCCGCGCACCCGGGCGCGGGCACGGTGTTCAGCCCGTTCGGCGCCGACACCGGATACTTCGAACCATCGACCGAGCGCTTCATGATCAACCTGATGGTCGACGATCTGCCGGCGATGCTCGCGCGCTGCCGCGAGCACGGGGTCGAGCCGGTGAAAGAGATGTTCGGCGAGGCGAACGGCGACTTCGCGCACATCATGGACCCCGAAGGGCGCAAGCTGGAGCTGTGGCAGCCCAAGCCGATGGAGTAGGTCGGCGCTCGAGGTGTCTCGACTTCGCTCGACACGAACGGAGGTCGGTCGAATCAAATCTCCGTTCGTATCGAGCGGAGGACGAAGTCCGTAGTCGAGATACCAGAGTCACCGCCGCATCAGCGCCGCTTCGCTTTCGGCCATCAGCTGGGCGATGATCTCCGCCACCGGTTCCTCGCGCTTGACCATGCCGACCGATTGGCCGGCCATCAGGCTCCCGCCTTCGACATCGCCGTCGATCACCGCGCGGCGCAGCGCGCCCGCCCAGTAATGCTCGATCTGAAGCTGCGCCTCGGCCATCTCCAGGCGCTCGCTGTCGAGCAGGCCGGCGACCTCGAGTTGCTTGGCGGTGAACGCCTCGGTGCCCTTGTTCTTGAGCGCGCGGACCGGGATCACCGGCAGCCGCGGATCGACCTGCACGCTCGCCACCGCGTCGCGCGCGCTGGCGCGGAAGAACGCCGCCTTGAACGCCGGGTGGGCGATGCTCTCGGTGGCGCAGGCGAAGCGGGTGCCGAGCTGGACCCCGACCGCGCCCATCTCGAGATAGCCGGCGATCGCCTCGCCCCGGCCGATCCCGCCGGCGACGAACACCAGGTGGTCCTCGGCGAGCTCGGGGAGGAACTCCTGCGCCAGCACGCTGGTCGAGACCGGGCCGATGTGGCCGCCCGCTTCCATCCCCTCGATCACCAGCGCATCGCCGCCCGAGCGCAGCAGCTTCTTCGCCAGCGCCAGTGTGGGGGCGAAGACGATCACCTTCGCCCCAAATGCCTTGATCGCCTCGACGCTGCCCTTGGGCGGGATCCCGCCCGCCAGCACCACGTGCCCCACCGCGTGCCGGCCGCAGACCTCGATGAGATCGGTGAGCTGCGGGTGCATGGTGATGAGGTTGACCCCGAACGGCTTGTCGGTCAGCGCCCGGGTGGCGGCGATCTCGGCATCGAGCAGTTCGGGCGTCATCGCCCCGCAGGCGATCACCCCGAAGCCGCCGGCGTTGCTGATCGCGCTGACGAGGTGGCGCTCCGACACCCAGCTCATCGCGCCGCAGAGGATCGCGTAGTCGCTGCCGAGAAAGGCACGCCCGCGCGCCATCAGCGCGGCGGTCCGGGGATAGTCGCTCATCGCCCGCGCGTTAGGGGCGCGGGCCTACTCGCACAACCCCGCCGCCCACATCGCGACCCCCTTCAGCCCCTTGCACTTGGGCTTGCCCGACGGCGCCGGCTGCGCGGCTTGCGCTTCGCTGTCCATCGCGCCCATCGCCGGCATGCCGAGCAGCAGCGCGGTGTTGGCGCGGAAGCGCACCCGCGCGATCCACTCGGGCTTCCACGCGGCTTTCGCGTTCGCCGGGCGCGGGGGGTAGGCGAAATCCGCCTGCGGGCCGTAGCCGAACAGCTGCGTCATCAGCATCTCGCCGCCCGCCGCCTTGACCTCGGCCGGGATCGTGCAGGTGGTCTGCGTCGGCGGCATCACGGTGCCCGCCGCGACCAGCCTGGCGGCGGCGGCGGGGGAGAGCCAGCCGGCGAGCGCGCCGCCGAACTGCTGCGTGCTCGACGAGCTCCACCAGACCATGTCGCCGCCTCCCCCTGAGCCCATGTCCTTCGCCCCGACCGCCCACGCGTAGTACCCGGTGGCCCCGGGCAGCGCGCCCCAGTCGAGCCGCGCGGCGCCGCTCGCGAGGCTCGCCGAGCGCGCCTGCAGCGGCGGCATGAAGTCGTCGGCGAGGGTGAAGCCGATCTCGGGCGCGTAGGTGCTGACCACCCTGTGCGCGCCGAGCAGCGAGGACCCCGCTTTCAGCGACTTCGTATCGCGGCCGTTGGGCCATTCGCCGTAGGTCGTGCTGTTGGTGGCGAGCACCTGCCAATCTTCGGGCAGCCCGGCGCCGGCGGCGAACAGGCCCGGCGGCACCTGGCCCTTGGCGAGCCTGGCGAAATCGATCACCACCGGCTGGCCCTCGCCCGCGCGCTCGCCGCAGCCCCAGAACAGCAGCAGCCGGCCCCTGGGCATCTGTCCTTGCGGGAACGTGCCGGGCTCGTAAATTCCTTGCGTGCGCTCGGGGCTGACCAGCGGGACCGAGGCGCCGAGCCCGGCGCCCGCGGGCATGAAGTGGTCGGCCTTGGGCGCATTGGCCGGCGCCCCGGCCGCCGCGCGGGTCGAGCCCAATCGCAGCGTCAGCTCCTTCGCCACCTGTCCGCCGCCGCCGCGCATCATGCTCATCGCCGCGCCGAGCCCGCCCCCGCCCGCGCCCATTCCGGCAAAGCCCGACATCGTCCCGGCATCGACGGTGTAGCGGGCGACGGTTCCCCCGCCCGCGCCCTGCGAGGCCGCCGGCGCGCCGAGCGCCAGCGCGAGCGCGGCACCGAGCGCGAGCGCGGCCAGTCCGGTGGTGCGGTAAGTCATGCGAGCGGCCCTCCCGAAACCCGTTCGAGCGACCCGCCCGGCATCATAGCGCATGCCGGTGCCCTCGCGAAAGAGCGAGCGCGCTAGTCCTTCGCGTCGAGCCCGTAGGCGGTGTGCAGCACGCGCACCGCGAGCTCGGTCTCGTCCTCGTCGATCATCACGCTGACCTTGATCTCGCTGGTCGAGATCGCCTGGATGTTGATGCCCCGCTCGGCGAGCGCCTTGAACATCGTCGCCGCCACGCCCGCGTGGCTCTTCATCCCGACGCCGACGACGCTGATCTTGGCGATCTTGCTGTCGGTGATGATCCGGTTGAAACCGATCTCGTCGCGCCGGTCCTCGAGCAGCGCCTGCGCGCGGGCGAGATCGGCCATCGGCACGGTGAACGTCACGTCGGTCTCGCCCTTGTCGCGCCCGCCGTTCTGGATGATCATGTCGCCGTTGATCGACGCGGCGGCGAGCGGCTCGAAGATGTGCGCCACCGCGCCCGGGCGGTCGGGGCCGCGGGTGAGGATGACCTTGGCCTCGTTCTTGTCGTGCGCGATGCCGGTGACGAGCTGACGTTCCATTTCACCCTTCTCCAAAAGCGCTTCCATCTCCTCCTCGGAGACGATCATGGTGCCGGGAAGCTCGTCGGCCGGAAC
>JBGSBH010000057.1:0-11399 GCA_041730635.1 Cypionkella sp. | reverse complement strand
TGGCGCTGTCCTCCACCGCGCAGGTGCTGCCGATGCTGCAATCCTCGGGGCGGCTGCGCACCCCGTTCGGCGAGCGGGCGTTCTCGGTCCTGCTGTTCCAGGACCTTGCGCTGATCCCGATGATCACCGTGATCGCCGCGCTGAGCCGCAACCCCGAACAGGCCGAAGGCCCGCCGGGCTGGCAGGTGGTGCTGCTCACCATCGCCGCGATCGCCGGACTGATCCTCGCCGGGCGGTTCCTCATCCGGCCGCTATTCCGGCTCATCGGCGGGCTCGGCGAACGGGAGATGTTCATCGTCGCCGCGCTGTTCACGATCGCCGCGAGCGCGGCGACGATGGAGCTGCTCGGCCTGTCGACCGCTCTCGGCGCGTTCATCGCTGGCGTGATGCTCGCCGATACCCCGTATCGGCACGAGCTCGAGACCGATGTCGAGCCATTCCGCTCGATCCTGCTCGGGCTGTTCTTCCTGGCGGTCGGGATGATGCTCGACCTCGAAGCGATCGCCGAGCGGCCGCTGTTCGTGCTGGCGATGGCGCTGGGGCTGATTGCGATCAAGGCGGCGGTGATCGGCGGGCTCGGCCTCGCCCTGGGGATGGGCTGGCGCGCCGCGCTCGCGCTCGGGCTGCTGCTGAGCCAGGGCGGGGAGTTCGGCTTCGTGCTGTTCGCGCAGGCGCAGGCGGGCCTGCTGATCGAGCCCGAGGCGGCGAGCCTGTTCGCCGCGGTGGTCACGCTGTCGATGGCCTCGACCCCGTTCCTGATGATGCTCACCGCCCCGCTGCGCCGTGCGCCGCAGGCCAAGGAAGGCCGCGAGGGCCCGCGCAAGGACGGCGCCGCCGCGCTGGTGGTCGGCTACGGCCGCTTCGGCCAGACGGTGGCGCAGATGATGATCGCCAACGACATCGCGGTCAGCCTGATCGACCGCGATACCGGAATGATCGACGTCGCCGGAGAGTTCGGCAGCAAGGTGTGGTTCGGCGACGGCACTCGGGTCGACCTGCTGCGCCAGGCGGGCGCCGCCGAGGCGGACGTGATCTGCTTCTGCATGGACGGGCAGCAGCTCGACCCGGCGATGCTCGCCGCGGTGCGCGAAGCGTTCCCGCGGCCGAAGATTTTCCTGCGCGCCTACGACCGCCGCACGCTGATCGACCTGCGCGACGCGCCGCACGATTACGCGGTGCGCGAAGTGCTCGAATCGGCGGTGGCGATGGGGCGCGCCGCGCTCGATGCGCTGGGCGATTCGCTGCAGGACATTGACGAGGCGGAGGATCACTATCGCAAGGTCGACCGCGAGCGGCTCGACATGCAGCGCGCCGCCGGCGATTATCGAGCGGCGCGCGAAATGGTGATCCGCGCGCAGCTCACTCCGCGCCGCCGGCCGGGGCGCACAGCCGCGGGAACATAGTCGGGCCTCCGCGCGTCCTTGCCCGAGTTTTCCGGAGCAAGCTGTGCTAGCGACCTTGTCCGAGGCGGCCACGATCGCCGCTCAGGCCCCGGCGATCAGCGCCTGGTACCTCGAGATCATGCTCGGTCTTGGCGCGCTGATCCTGCTGGTCGCGTGGCTGCCGGTGGCGCTCAACCGGATGGCGCTGTCGCTGCCGATCGTGTGCGTCGCGATCGGCGTGGCCATCTTCACCTGGACCCCGCTGTCCGAGTGGGCGCCGCATCCCGATGCGACACCCAAGCTGGTCGAGCGGGCGAGCGAACTGATCGTGATCGTCTCGCTGATGGGCGCGGGGCTCAAGATGTATCGGCCGATCGGCTGGAAGAGCTGGAACGCGACCTGGCGCCTGCTCGGCATCGCCATGCCGCTGACGATCGCGCTGGTCATGCTGCTCGGCCACTATCTGCTCGGGCTCGGGCTCGCCACCGCGCTGCTGCTCGCCGGGGCGCTCGCCCCGACCGATCCGGTGCTCGCGGGCGACGTCCAGGTGTCGCACGACCCCGACAAGGAAGAGGCCGAGGCCAAGTTCGCGCTGACCAGCGAGGCCGGATTGAACGACGCGCTGGCGTTCCCGTTCGTCCATCTGGCGATCATGATCGCGCTCGCCGGGGGCCTTACCGCATCGGTCGCGCAGGAGTGGGCGATCGACAAGGTCCTTGTTAAGATCGGCGTCGGCGCGGCGATGGGCGCGGCGTTCGGCTGGCTGATCGGCTGGCTCACTTATCGCCTGCCGGCGGACACCGCGCTGTCGCGTACCGGCGATGGCTTCGTCGCGCTGGGCGTGACTCTGGCGGGCTATGCGCTGACCGAATTCGCCGGGGGCTACGGCTTCCTCGCGGTGTTCGTTGCCGGGGTGATGATCCGCCGCGCGGCGCAGGGGCACGACTTCAACAAGAAGCTGCACGACTTCGCCGACGAGGCCGAGCGCCTGCTGATGATGTTCATGCTGCTGATGTTCGGGGGGATGATCGCCGGCGGCCTGCTCGCCGATATCGGCTGGGAGGAGGCGGTCTTCGCCGCGGCGATGCTGCTGGTCATCCGCCCGGTGGCGGCGTGGATCAGCCTGATCGGCTTCCCGAGGCCGCGCTTCGAGCGCGGCGTGATCGCCTTCTTCGGCATCCGCGGGCTGGGTTCGGTCTACTATCTCAGCTATGGCTTCAACCACGCGGCGTTCGACTACGAATACAGCCTGTGGGGCACGCTCGGGTTGATCATCCTGAGCTCGATCGTGATGCACGGGGTGCTGGTCACCCCCGCGTTCGACAAGCTCGGCAAGCGATACCGGTTCATGCGGGTGGGGTCGGGGCCGGGGGGCTACCGCCCGCGCGCGGATAACTTGCCTGGCGAGGATCGGGGCCCCCGCCCGGCGCGCTAGCGGCAAACGGGGCGGCTCAGGACTTGCCGCCGGCGTTGGCGTTGCCGCCTTCGCTCACCTCGTCGTCGCCGAGCTGCCGGGCGCCGTGATAGGTCGGGTCGCTCTGCCCGCCGTGGAAGCCGTCGGGGCCCGATTTACCCACGTTCTCCTGGTTCGGATACGGGCCGCCGTTGCCGTCGCCGCCGGAGGGGCGGCCGTCGGCCATCGTCTGCGGTGCGTTGGTGCCGTCGAAGGCGCCCTTGCGGCCGTCGCGCGGCATCGCCGGATTGGGTACTTTGTCGCTCATGCCGATGCGACGCGCGAGAGCTGCCATGGGTTCCCCGCATCGCGCCCCTTGAACCCTTGAGCGATCACGTACCATTCGCTCGAGCCCTTGCGGCTCGCCGGGGGCTTGGCGTGCTTCACCGTCCGGAAATGCTTCTTCAGCAGCGCGAGGATCTCGGGGTCGGTGCCCCCGGCGAACACCTTGGCGACGAAAGCGCCGCCGGGCGCGAGGTGCTCGACCGCGAACCACGCGGCCGCTTCGACCAGGCCCATCGTGCGCAAGTGGTCGGTCGCCTTGTGGCCGACGGTGTTCGCCGCCATGTCCGACAGCACGAGGTCGGGCGCGCCGCCGAGAGCGGCGAGCAGCGCGGCGGGCGCTGCATCGGCCATAAAATCCAACTGCAACAATGTTGCACCCGCGATCGGATCGACCGGCAACAGGTCGATCCCGACGATCGCCGCCGCCGGGCGCAGCTTGCGCACGACTTGCGTCCACCCGCCGGGTGCGCCGCCGAGGTCGACCACGCGCGTCGCCCCCTTGAGCACGGCGCACTTCTGGTCGAGCTCGCTCAGCTTGTACGCCGCGCGGCTGCGATAGCCTTCGGCCTTGGCCTGGCGGACGTAGGGATCGTTGAGCTGGCGCGCGAGCCAGCGGGTCGACGATGCCGTGCGCCCGCGCGCGCTCCGGACCCGCTTGCCCGCGTCCTTCGCCCCGCGCGTCATCGTCCGCCGCCCGGTTCGGACGGGGGGGCGGGGCTTCCCGCCATCAGGCTGCGCAGGATGCCTTCGCGGATCCCGCGGTCGGCCACGCCGAGGCGGTCGGCGGGCCAGATGTCCATGATCGATTCGAGGATCGCGCAGCCCGCCACCACCAGGTCCGCCCGGTCGGGCCCGATACAAGGCAGCGTCCGGCGCTCCTCCGGCGCCATTGCCGAGAGCCGCTCGCTGATCCCGCGCATCGCGGGCGCGGGCACGATCAGCCCGTCGACCGCGCGGCGATCGTACTGCCGCAGCTCGAGGTGAAGGCTGGCGAGCGTCGTCACCGTGCCGCTGGTGCCGAGCAGGCGGATGTCGTCGGCGGTCGCCGCGCCGGCGACCCGGGCCGCGAAAGGCGCGAAGCTGTCGCTCACCAGCATCCGCATCCGGGCATAGCGCGCGAGCCGCGCCTCTTCGCGGTCGCCCTCCGCGCGGCCGACCGTGTCGGTCAGCGAGACGACGCCCCACGGCACGCTCGCCCAGTCGATGATCCGCGGGACATGCTCGCCGGGCTCGATCAGCACCAGTTCGGTCGACCCGCCGCCGATGTCGAAGATCACCGCCGGCCCGTGGCCGTGCTCGAGCAGGATGTGGCACCCGAGCACCGCCAGCCGGGCCTCTTCCTGCGCGGAGATGATGTCGAGCGCGATCCCCGTCTCGGCGCGGACCCGGTCGATGAAGTCGCCGCCGTTGACGGCCCTGCGGCACGCTTCGGTGGCGACCGACCGGGCGAGAAACACGTTCCGGCGGCGCAGCTTTTCGGCGCAGACGTGAAGCGCGGCGAGCGCCCGGTCCATCGCGGCTTCGCTCAATCGCCCGGTGGCGGCGAGCCCCTCGCCGAGCCGCACCACGCGGCTGAACGCATCGATCACGGTGAAATGCTCGCCCTCCGGGCGGGCGATCAACAGGCGGCAGTTGTTGGTGCCGAGATCGAGCGCGGCGTACGCTTGCCGCCGCGGGGGCGGTGTCGGGCCGGCCGCAGCCGCGCGCCCGGCCGCCTTGCCGTTGCCGCGGGTGTCGGACTGGGAAGGGCGCTTGTAGCGGAAATCGGCTACCTTGCCGGACGTCTTGCCCTTCTTGCCGCCAGTCTTCCTGCCCGCGCTCCTGTATTCGTCCGGCGGAGAAAAGTCCGCCATCACAACGCTCTCTGTTCCTCCCGCGGCGTCGGATCGACGGTGTCACGGGGACCTGGCGGCGACGCTAGCCGCGCGCGCGGCGAACGGCAAGCCGCCCGCCGCCGCCAGCCTTGACCTGCGCCCTGCACGAAACTAAGTGCCCCGCTCGCGCAGCGGCCGCCCGCCGCAGCGCGCCGATGCCCCGTCCTCTAATGGTAAGAGAGCGGACTCTGACTCCGTCAATCAAGGTTCGAATCCTTGCGGGGCATCCAATTTCGCGGCCGATCCTCGGCACGTCCCCAACCTCTCCGGTCAGACCGCCGAGCGCGCCGCCCCACCGGGTCATCGACACCGCTCGATCAGCGCCGCCAGGGCCCATGTCGCGGCCGGACCGGGGCGGCTGTCCTTGCGCCAGAGCGCGCTCAGCCGGTAGTCGAACGAAGCGCCCTCCGGAACGGCGAGCTCGACCAGTCGGCCGCCGGCGAGGTCGGCCGTGACCAGATGCCGCGGCATGTTGCCCCAGCCGATCCCTTCGAGCAGCAGCGCATGCTTCGCGCCGAGGTCCGCCAGGCGCCAGGTCTTCGGGCTGAGCACGGAAAATTCCTTGCCCATGGTCAGCGGCGAGCGGTCGGTCAGCACCAGTTGCAGATGCTTGCCCGCCTCCCCGGGGCCGATCGCGGACAGCCGGGCCAGGGGGTGGGACGGCGCGGCCACCGGAACCAGTTCGACCGATCCCAGCGCGCGCCGGTCCAGTTGGGGCAGCTCGGGTATGTCGGGCCCGGCCACCGCGAGGTCCGCGCGCTTCTCGAGAAGCAGAGCCGCCACCGCGCCGAGCGCTTCGACGTGAAGCCGCAGATTGACCGTCGGAAACATGGTCTGGAAGTCGCGCAGCACGCCGGCGATCGTCTGGCTCGGGACCATAATGTCGACGGCCAGCGATAGCTCGGTCTCGAGCCCCTCGACGATGCTCCTTGCCCGCGACATCAGACCGTCGACGTCGTCGCTGATGGCGCGGGCGTCGCCGAGCAGCGCCCGACCCGCTTCGGTGAGCTGCGGGCGCCGCGACCCCTGGCGGTCGAACAGCCTGACGCCGAGCTGGCCCTCGAGCGCCGCGACGCCATAGCTGATCGCC
Source organism: Cypionkella sp. (assembly GCA_041730635.1). Classification (GTDB taxonomy): domain Bacteria; phylum Pseudomonadota; class Alphaproteobacteria; order Sphingomonadales; family Sphingomonadaceae; genus Tsuneonella. The sequence continues at coordinate 5,315 of JBGSBH010000057.1, read as the reverse complement.
GACAGGGCACGCCCGAGGCGCGCGGCGGCCTTGTTGAAACTGCCCTCATCGACGACCGCAAGGAAGATGCGGAGCTGATCGAGAGTCGGGGGCGCTATATCCATGGTTCAGAAAATCCGAACATTTCGATTCAATTTATCCGACTTTTCCCGATGGTCGGCAAGCCCCACATGGTGGGAGACCGCAGCCATGGAGACGAACCGATGATCGATGTTCGACCCTTTGACAGCCTCGGTGCCGCCGATCACGGCGGGCTCGACGCGCGCCACCATTTCTCGTTCGCGTCCTATCACGACCCGGCTCGCACCAACTGGGGCCAGCTGCGGGTGTGGAACGACGACACCATCGCGCCGCACAGCGGCTTTCCCCCTCATCCGCACCGCGACATGGAGATCATCACCTACGTCCGCAAAGGCGCGATCACTCACGAGGACGACACCGGCAACAAGGGCCGCACGGTGGCGGGCGACGTGCAGGTCATGTCCGCCGGCACCGGCATCGCCCATTCCGAATACAACCGGGAGGACGAGGAAACCCAGATCTTCCAGATCTGGATCATTCCCGACGCCCGCGGCGGTCAGCCGAGCTGGGGCACCCGTCCGTTTCCCAAGGACGATCGCGCGGGCCGTTTCGTGACCCTCGCCTCGGGCATCGCGGGCGACGAGGGCAGCCTGCCGATACGCACCCACGCCCGCGTACTCGGCGCGACGATCAGAGCGGGCGAGACGGTGACCTACCGGACTACCCCCGATCGCCACCTCTATCTCGTACCGGCCACCGGCAGCGTGAGGATCGAGGATTCCGAAGTGCATGCCCGCGACGGCGCGGCGATCACCGGCGTCGACCGGGTGGAAATTATCGCGCTTGCGGACAGCGAGATCGTGCTGGTGGACGCACGGTAAGGCGATTTTTCATTTCCAGCGGCCGGCTCGCCCCGGCCGCTGGCGATCATCCCAAAGGAGCAAGAGATTATGACCCAGCCCACCAAGGTCGCCGTCGTCGTCGGCAGCCTGCGCCAGGAATCGATCAGCCGCAAGGCCGCGCTGGAGCTGGCGCGGCTGGCGCCCCCGGGCCTGGCATGCGAGATCGTCGAGATCGGCGATCTGCCGCTCTATGACGAGGATGTCGAAGCCGCTGGTCCGCCCGAGGCATGGACCCGGTTCCGCGCCCAGCTACAGGCCAGCGACGCCGTTCTGTTCGTGACGCCGGAGTACAACCGCTCGGTGCCCGGCGCGCTCAAGAACGCCATCGACGTCGGCTCGAGGCCGTACGGCAGCAGCTCGTGGGCCGGCAAGCCCGCCGCCGTCATGTCGCTGTCGCCCGGTGCGATCGGCGGGTTCGGCGCGAACCACCACCTGCGCCAGTCGCTGGTGTTTCTCGACATGCCGATCCTTCAGCAGCCGGAGGCGTATGTCGGCGGCGCGTTCGGCCTGTTCGATGACGCGGGCCGCTTGAAGTCGGAGGACACGAGGGCATTCTTCCAGCGCTTCATCGACGCGTTCGCGGCGCTGATCGAGCGGCACGCCGCTGCGTGACGGGGCGACGGGGGCGAGAGGGCCGGCTCGCCGCAGCGCCGTCCCGCCCGCTCGGCGAACCCACGCGCGGCGCGCGGGGCGCGGATCGGCGCGCAGCGTCGATTTTCCTTTCCTTGTGCGCCGCATCGCCGCCGACTATCGGCGGGCCAATGACCGAAAGAGAAGAGCGCGACCTCAAGCGTCGCAAGTTCTACCGCGCCGAGCAGGAAGCGGCGTTCAGCGAAAAAGCCACGCCGGATACTCCGCAGACGCGCCACCCGGCCTATCGCCTGGCGTTCCAGGACACCGACTTCCTGCTGCGCGAAGAGCTCCGCCCGGTGCGCTTCCAGCTCGAGCTGCTGAAGCCCGACATGCTGCTCGACGAGGCGGGGGTCGGCTCGACGCTGGTAATGTACGGCAGCGCGCGCATCCCCTCGCCCGATCACTGCGAGGCGTTGCTCAAGAACGCCGCGCCGGAGAACCGGGCGGTGGCCGAGCGGCTCGCCGCCAAGGCGAAATATTACGACGAGGCCTACCGCCTCGCCCGGGTGGTCAGCGAGCGGGCGATCGTCGAGGATGGCAAGCGACAGTTCGTCATCTGCTCAGGGGGCGGGCCGTCGATCATGGAAGCGGCCAACCGCGGCGCGAGCGATGCCGGCGCCGAATCGATCGGGCTCAACATCGTGCTGCCGCACGAACAGGCGCCCAACCGCTACGTCACCCCCTACTTGAGCTTCCAGTTCCACTATTTCGCGCTGCGCAAGATGCATTTCCTGCTGCGCGCGAAGGCGGTCGCGGTGTTTCCCGGAGGGTTCGGCACGTTCGACGAGTTCTTCGAGCTGCTGACGCTGATCCAGACCGGCAAGATCCGGCCGATGCCGATCCTCCTGTTCGGCCGCGATTTCTGGACCCGGGTGATCGACTGGGAAGCGTTCGCGGAGGAAGGGGTGATCTCCCCGCAGGATCTCGAGCTGTTCCGCTGGTGCGAGACCGCCGAGGAAGCCTGGGGCCACATCAAGGGCTTCTACGCGCTCAAGGACTAGCGGCGCACCGCCTGGTGCCCCAGCGGGCCGTGGCCGGCGCCGAAGCCGGGCGCGGCGAGGATCGCGCGGCGGACGAACTGGCGGGCGATCCGCACCGCGTGCTCGATCGGCTGGCCGTGCCCGACGAGCGTCGCGATCGCGGCCGACAGCGTGCAGCCGGTGCCGTGCGTGTGGCGGGTGTCGATCTTGGGATCGGTGAAGCTCACCGCGCGGGTCTCGCCGGGACCGACCAGAAGGTCGATCACCCGCGCATCCTCGGTATGGCCGCCCTTGGCGAGGACGTGGCAGCCGTATTCCTCCGCCAGCGCCAGTGCGGCCGTGGTCACCTCGTCGGTGTCGCGCAGGGTTCGCCTCGCGAGGTGCTCGAGTTCGGGCAGGTTGGGGGTGATGATCGCCGCCAGCGGGAACAGCCGAGCCTTCATCGCGGCGATCGCGTCTTCGGCGATCAGCGTCGCCCCGGAGGTGGCGACCATCACCGGGTCGAGCACGATCGGCCGGTCGACTTCGGCCAGTGCGCCGGCCACCGCGGCGATGATCTCCGCATCGTGCAGCATGCCGATCTTTACCGCGTCGACCCCGATGTCGACGAAGCACGAGGCGATCTGCTCGCGCACGACATCGGCCGAAAGCGGCGCGATCGCCTGGACACCCAGCGTGTTCTGCGCGGTCACCGCGGTCACCGCGGTCATCGCGTAGCCGCCGAGCATCGCGATGGTCTTGATATCGGCTTGGATGCCCGCGCCGCCCGAGCTGTCGGAGCCGGCGATCGACAGGATGCGCGGCGGGGGGCGCACCCCCGCGGAGGCGGGGGCCTCAGGCGACATGGCAGCCTCCGGCACGAGGTCCTCGCCTGCGCGGGGACTCGCAAGGCCCCCGCTGCGTCATCGCTGAAACTTTCGCGCCGTCGAGGGGGGAAACTTTTCGTGCAGCTTCTTTACCCGCGTCGGCCGATCCATCAGCTCGCCGCCGCAGTTCGGGCAGCAATCGTCGAGCGCGTCGGCGCACGTCGCGCAGAAGGTGCACTCGAGGCTGCAGATGAAGGCCCCGGGCGCCTCCGCCGGCAGGTCCGCCCCGCAGCGCTCGCAATCGGGGCGCATCGCGAGCATCAGGCGGCCGCCTGCACCGCGTCGCAGATCGCCGCTACCACCCGCTCGACCTGCGCCGCATCGTCGCCTTCGGCCATCACCCGGATTAGCGGCTCGGTGCCCGACTTGCGGATGACCAGCCGCCCCTTGCCGGCGAGCTCCCCTTCCGCCTCGGCGATTACGCGCTTGACCGCGCCATCCTCGAGCGGCGCACCCCCGGCGTAGCGCACGTTGCGCAAGAGCTGCGGGACGGGGTCGAACTGGTGGAGCAGCTCGCTCGCCGGCTTGCCTGATTTCACCAGCGCCGCCAGCACCCGCAGCGCCGCGACCGTGCCGTCGCCGGTAGTGCCGTGATCGAGCAGGATCGTGTGCCCCGACTGCTCGCCGCCGAGATTGAAGCCGCCTTCGCGCATCCGCTCGAGCACGTAGCGATCGCCCACCTTCGTGCGTTCGAGCGATAGGCCGAGCCCGCCGAGGAAGCGCTCGAGCCCGAGGTTCGACATCACCGTCGCCACCACCCCGCCGCCGGTGAGCGCGCCCGCGCGGGCCATCTGCAGCGCGATCAGCGCCATGATCTGGTCGCCGTCGACCGTCTCGCCTTTCTCGTCGACCACAATCAGCCGGTCCGCATCGCCGTCGAGCGCGATGCCGATGTCGGCTCCCTCCTCGACGACCCTGGCCTTGATTGCGGCGAGCGCGGTGCTGCCGACATCTTTGTTGATGTTGACCCCGTTGGGGGTGACGCCGAGCGGGACGATCTTCGCCCCCAGCTCCCAGATCGCGCTCGGCGCGACCTGGTAGGCCGCGCCGTTCGCGCAATCGACCACCACCTTGAGATCGTCGAACCGCACGTCGGCCGGGATCGACTGCTTGACCGCGTGGATGTAGCGCCCGCGGGCGTCCTCTATCCGCCGCGCGCGGCCGACCTGCGGCGCATCGGCCAGCACCGGCTGCTCGCCCAGCAGCGCCTCGATCGCCAGCTCGTCGGCATCGCTGAGCTTGAAGCCGTCGGGCCCGAACAGCTTGATCCCGTTGTCCTCGAACGGGTTGTGGCTGGCGCTGATCATCACGCCGACGTCCGCGCGCAGCTCGCGGGTCAGCAGCGCGATCGCGGGCGTGGGCAGGGGCCCGGTCATCACCACGTCCATGCCCACGCTAGTGAACCCGGCGACGAGCGCGTTTTCGAGCATGTAGCCCGAGAGGCGGGTGTCCTTGCCGATCACCACCCGGTGCCGGTGGTCGCCGCGCAGGAAATGGCGGCCCGCCGCTTGCCCGACCTGCATCGCCATCGCCGCGGTCATCGCCCCGGTGTTGGTGCGGCCGCGGATGCCGTCGGTGCCGAAAAACTTGCGTGCCACGCGTGCCAACCTCGCCAAAGAGACGTTATTGCGCAAAGCCATGGCGTCGTGCAGCAGCGATGTCACCCCCCGGCAGCGGAGCCATCGTCGATGACCGAAACGACCCCCCCCACGGCGGGCGGCGCGAGCAGCTTCATCCCCAATCTTCGCGTGCCCTTCGTGTGGACGCTGGCCGGGCTCGCGGCGGGCATCGCGCTGGGGATCGCGGTACAGGGGACGGCCGCCAGCGCGGTGCTGCTGTGGGCCGCCGATATCATCGGAACGCTGTGGCTGCGCGCCTTGCAGATGACGATCGTGCCGCTGGTGGCCGCGCTG
>JBGSBH010000056.1:0-11755 GCA_041730635.1 Cypionkella sp. | reverse complement strand
GCGCGCCGTCGGCGCCGCAATCATCAGCTCAACTAACTTGTCATTCGGCTGCTGCAGGCCGCGCAGCACCAGCACGGTTGCTCCGTGGTCCCGCCGCCGATCGGATCGAAACCGTAGTAAGCGTCGGTCGCGTCGATCGCCTCCATCAGCCGGGCCATGAAGTCGGGCGCGGAGGAATTGACCACCCACTCGGCACCGAGATCGCGCAGCAGCTTCTCCTGCTCGGGCTTCCGCACGATGTTGACCAGCGCGATGTCGTCTTCCTGGCAGATCCGGACCAGCATCTGGCCGAGGTTGCTGGCGGCGGCGGCGTGTACGATCGCCTTCTGCCCGTCCATCCTGGCGTTCTCGACGAAGCCCAGCGCGGTCATCGGGTTGACGAACGCGCTCGCGCCGTCCTCGGCGGAGATGTCGCCCAGGGGCAGGCACATCGCCGCGTCGGCCATCGCGTATTGCGAGTAGGCATGGCCCGGCACGCAGGCGACCCGCTGACCCATCAGCGCCTGCGCCATCTCGCTGTCGCCGGCGGCAACCACCGTGCCCGCGCCCTCGTTGCCGACCGGCAGGCGCTGCCCGTGGCGGCCCTTCATCGCCGAATGGAACGGCTCGGGCATCTGCGCCGTGAGCCTGCCGGGCGAGAACTCGCCGTTCTCGAGATCGGCCTGCCCGAGCAGCAGCGCGAGGTCCGAAGGGTTGATCGGCGCGGCTTCCATCCGCACCAGCACCTGGTTGCCGGTCGGATCGGGGAACTGCGTCTCGGCAACTTCGACCGTCAGCCTGCCGTCGGCGGCGAGGGTGGTGAACAGCTGCTTGCCGGTGGTGGGCATCCGCTAGGTTCCTTCGTCATTGCGAGGAGCCGCAGGCGACGCGGCAATCCATCGTCGGAAGATGGATTGCGTCGCTACGCTCGCAATGACGAAATGAAAAGGGTTGCTGCGGGAAACTAGTCGCCGGGGTACGAAGCGCGCACGAAATACAGCCCATGCGGCGGGGCGTTGAGGCCGAGACGCTGGCGATCGCGCGCCTCGAGCGCCTCGCCCATGCGCGCGGGGCCCCAGCGGCCGAGCCCGACGAGCGCGAGGCAGCCGACCATGCTGCGCACCTGGTGGTGGAGGAAGCTCTTCGCGGCGGCCGCGACGATCACGTGGTCCCCTTCGCGCCGCACGGCGAGCCGGTCGAGCGTCTTCACCGGGCTCGCCGCCTGGCACTGGACCGAGCGGAAGGTGGTGAAGTCGTGGCGGCCGACCAGCGCCTGCGCGGCCGCGTGCATCGCCTCGGCATCGAGCGTGGGGCCGAGGTGCCAGGCCCGGCCCGCCTCCAGCGTCAGCGGTGCGCGGCGGTTGACGATGCGGTACTCGTACGCGCGGCCGGTGCACGAGAAGCGCGCGTGCCAATCCTCGCGCGCGACCTCGCAGGCGAGCACCGCGACCGGCGCCGGCCTGAGGCGCGCGTTCAGCGCCTCCATCAGCCGGAACGGCGCGAGCGCCTTGGCGATGTCGACATGCGCGCGCATCGCCAGCGCGTGGACCCCGGCATCGGTGCGCCCGGCCGCGTGCAGCGTGACCCGTTCGCCGGTTACCGCCAGCACCGCGTCCTCCACCGCGCCCTGCACGGTCGGCGCATTGTCCTGCCGCTGCAGGCCGGCGAACGGCCCGCCATCGTATTCCAGCGTGAGCGCGAAGCGAGTCACCCCACCGTCGTCCCCGCCGGGATCGGCTTGCCGCGCAGGAACGCGTCGACCGCCATCGCCGGCTTGCCCGCGCGCTGCACGCGCAGCGGGCGCAGCGCGGCGTAGCCGCAGGCCACCGTCAGCGCGTCGTCGAGCGTCACCCCCGGCTTGCCCTCCCGCGCCACGACTTGCGCCTGCAGCACCTTGATCCGCTCGCCGTCGAGCGCGAACCAGGCCCCTGGAAACGGCGCGAGCCCGCGCACCTGGCGCTCGATCGCCTCGGCATCGCCCGACCAGTCGATCCGGCTTTCGGCCTTGTCGATCTTCGGCGCATGGGTCGCCTCGCGCTCGTCCTGCGGCTCGGGGGTCAGCGCGGGCAGGCGGGCGAGCGTCTCGACCATCAGCCGTGCGCCGATCTCGGCGAGCTCCTCGGTCAGCTCGCCGGCGGTCTTGTCCTCGATCGGGATGCGCGCGGCGGCGAGCATCGGGCCGGTATCGAGCCCGGCCTCCATCCGCATGATGGTGACCCCGGTCACCGGGTCGCCGGCCATGATCGCCCGCTGGATCGGCGCCGCCCCGCGCCAGCGCGGCAGCAGGCTGGCGTGGACATTGAGGCAGCCGAGCGTCGGGATATCGAGCACCGCCTGCGGCAGGATCAGGCCGTAGGCGGCCACGACCGCGAGCTCGGGCATGAAGGCGGCGAGCCCGGCCTGCGCCTCGGGCGTGCGCAGCGATCCGGGGCTGCACACGGCGATTCCCCGCCGCTCCGCCTCGACCTGGACCGCGCTCGGCTGCAGCTGCTTGCCGCGCCCGGCCGGGCGGGGCGGCTGGGTATAGGCGGCGACGACTTCGTGCCCCGCCTCGAGCAGGGCCAGCAGCGTCGGCACCGCAAACGCCGGCGTTCCCATGAAGACAATGCGCACTATCTTCCTTCCGTCGCGCAAGCGGGCTTCGACAGGCCCGGCCCGAGCGGGGTTGTGGAAAGAACCGACATCCGCTCGTCCTGAGCGTCTCGAAGGACGACAACCTCAGCCCGAGCGGTTAGGGGGACGCTCATGGCATCGCAAGAGATCGAGGCGCTGGCAGGCGCGCTCGCCCGGCTGCCGGGGCTGGGCCCGCGCAGCGCGCGGCGCGCGGTGCTATGGCTGGTCAAGCGGCGCGAGACCGCGCTGCGCCAGCTCGTCGCCGCCCTGGGCGAAGTGCAGGACAAGCTCGTCGAATGCGCTGCTTGCGGCAATGTCGACACCGCGAACCCGTGCGGCATCTGCGCCGATCCCCGGCGCGATCCGCGCAGCCTGTGCGTGGTGGAGGACGTCGCCGACTTGTGGGCGCTCGACCGTGCGCGGCTGTTTCCGGGGCGCTACCACGTGCTCGGCGGGCGGCTCTCGGCATTGGACGGCGTGGGGCCGGAGGACCTCGCGATCGGCCGCCTGCTCGACCGGGTGCGTGCAAGAGATCAGGGGGGCGGGATCGACGAGGTAGTGCTGGCGATGAACGCCACGCTCGAAGGGCAGACCACCGCGCACTACATCGCCGAGCGGCTCGAGGGCCTGCCGGTGCGGATCACCCAGCTCGCGCACGGCCTGCCGGTGGGGGGCGAGCTCGATTATCTCGACGAAGGGACGCTGGCGCAGGCGCTCCGCGCGCGGCGGCCGGTGGGATAGGGTTTCACGCGAAGACGCGAAGAGGCCGGCGAGCGCCGCAGGCCATCTGCCTCGATGCCAGGCAGCGAGGTGGCAGAGCGGCTTCGCCGCGAAGGGCTGCCCTCTTCGCGCCTTCGCGTGAACCTGGCAACAGTTGAAGCCAAGCCCGCCGAGGCCTATGTGCGCTGCATGGCCATTCGCCCCATTCTCGAAGTGCCGGATCCCCGGCTCAAGACCGTCTCGACTCCGGTCACCGAGTTCGACGACGAGCTGCGCACGCTCGTCGCCGACATGTTCGACACGATGTACGACGCGCCCGGGATCGGCCTCGCGGCGATCCAGATCGGCGTGCCCAAGCGGGTGCTGGTGATCGACCTGCAACCCGAGGATCCCGATGCCGAGCCGGTGGCGTGCAACCACGACGGGCACCATCATCACCACCAGCCGACGGTCAAGCAGCCGCGGGTGTTCGTCAACCCGGTGATCCTCGACCCGGCGGCGGACCTCGCCAGCTATCAGGAAGGCTGCCTGTCGGTGCCCGAAGTCTACGCCGACATCGACCGTCCGGCGACCTGCCGGGTGCGCTGGCAAGACCTCGATGGCCAGTTCCACGAGGAGACGATGGAAGGGCTGATGGCCACCTGCATCCAGCACGAGATGGATCATCTCGAAGGGGTGCTGTTCATCGACCACCTCAGCCGGCTGAAGCGGCAGATGGTGCTGAAGAAGCTACAGAAACTGCGCGCCGCCTGATCCTTCGAGACGCCCTCAGACTTCGTCTTCGGGCTCCTCAGGATGAACGGCCACGACCAATCCCGTTCGTCCTGAGGAGGCGAGGCCGAAGTCCGAGCCGTCTCGAAGGACAGGCCGGCTCAGGCCGCGCCGTGCTCGAACGTGCTGCGCTCGCCGTCGGCGTGCACTTCGGCGTTGAGCGCGGTCAGCGCGCGGCGGCAGTCCTCGGCGCACTCGCGGCACATCTGCTCGCAGCGGCGGCAGTGGGCATGATCGTGGTGCGCGCATTCGTCGGCGCAGGTCTCGCAGGCTTCGATACACACCGCGAGCGCCGAGCGGATCAACTGGCGGTTCTCGTCGGTCCGGCGGCTGGCGACGCGGTAGGCCATCGTGCACACGTCCGCGCAGTCGAGGCAGAGGCGGATGCAGCGGCGCATGTCCATCGCTTCGGCGCTGCAGGCGTCCGCGCACGAATTGCAGATCGCCGCGCAGTACATCGCGTGCTTGACCGCCTCGAGCAGCGCCTCGTTCTCGTTGCCCTGCACATCGGGATGCTCGCGGATCATTTCTTTGATCGACATGGCGCCTCTCCTGTTCCCGAGAGTAGCGCGCGAGGGCCGGGGATAGTTCCGGGTGGGGGCTTTCCTACAGCCCGCGTTCCGGCTATGTTCCAGGGATGGAACCGCTTTCGATCGTTCTCGTCCTGATCGCCGTCGCGCTGGGCGCGGTGGCCGGCTGGTTTTTCGGCTCCCGCCCCGTCGCCGATTGGCGCACCCGGCACGGCGAGCGCGAGGGGGAGTGCAAGGCGCTCACCGAGAAGCTGCAACGGATGGTGCCCGAGCTCGCAACGATGAGCGAGCGGGCGGCGCGGGCCGATGCGCTGGCTGCGGCGCTCGACGCCGCGCGCGAAGAGAACGCGGCGTTCAAGGCGGAGCGCGCGGGGTTCGCCGAGCAGAAGCGGCTGCTCGAAGAAAGCCGCGAGAAGCTGCTCAAGGAATTCGAGAACACCGGCGCCAAAGTGCTTGGCGTGGCGCAGGAAAAGCTGCTGGCGGCGGCGGCCGAGCGGCTCGGTCACTCGGAAAAGGCGTCGGAGGAGAAGATCAGGGCGCTGCTCGATCCGGTCGGCGCGCGGCTCAAGGCTTACGAGGAACAGGTCGCCGCGCTCGAGGCCAAGCGGGTCGATTCGTTCGGCCAGCTCACCGGGCTCATCGAATCGATGAAGGCGGGCCAGGAAGAAGTCCGGCGCGAGGCCGCGCGGCTCGGCAATTCGCTGACCAACGCGCCCAAGGCGCGCGGCCGGTGGGGCGAGCGGGCGTTGCAGAACGTGCTCGAGCAGTGCGGGCTCAGCGAGCATACCGACTTCACGCTCGAGCATTCGCTCGACACCGAGGACGGGCGGCTGCGGCCCGACGCGATCGTCCGGGTGCCGGGACAGAAGAAGCTGGTGATCGACGCCAAGGTCTCGCTGAACGCCTACCAGGCGGCGTTCGAATGCGAGGACGAGGGCGAGCGGCGGCGGCACCTCGACGCCCACGCGCGGGCGATGCGCGGGCACGTGCAGACGCTCGGTGCGAAGAGCTACCAGAGCCAGTTCGACGAGGCGCCGGATTATGTGGTGATGTTCGTTCCCGGCGAGCACTTCGTCGCAGCGGCGCTCGAGCACGATCCCGAACTATGGGATTTTGCGTTCCGCAACAAGGTCTTGCTCGCCACTCCTACCAATCTGGTGGCGATCGCGCGGACGGTCGCGCAAGTCTGGCGGCAGGACACGATCGCGCGCGAGGCGATCGAGATCGGCAAGGCGGGGGCCGAGCTCTACGACCGGCTGGCGGTGGCCGCCGATCACATGAAGCGCGTCGGCGGCGGGCTCGAAAGCGCGGTCAGCAACTACAACAAGTTCGTCGGCAGCTTCGAGCGCAACGTGCTCTCGGCCGGGCGGCGGCTGAAGGACAAGGGCATCGAGATCAGCAAGCGCGAGATCGAGCCGGTGCCGCTGGTCGAAGCGGCGCCGCGCTACACCGAGGCGGGGGACGACGCGGCGCGCGAGGCCGCCGAATAGCCCACCGAGGTGTCACCCTCAGCAACGCCCGCCAAGTTACTGATTTGCTACCGTAATAGGTGTTTTTCGGCGGGTGACAGGGTGTCTCCTTCGTCACCCGGCTACGAGGCCGGGGCGCCCAGCATGGCCAGCACTTCGTAGGCCAGCACCGCGGCCGCGACCGCGGCGTTGAGGCTGTCGGCGCGGCCCTTCATCGGCAGGGTCACGCGCAAGTCGCTGGCCGCTTCGTACTCTTCGGGCAGCCCGCGCGATTCGTTGCCGACCAGCACGAAGCACGGACTGGCGTACGGCGCGCCGCGGTAGGGGACCGCCTCGCGCAAGCTCGCCGCGACGAGCTGCCCCGGCCCGGAGCGCAGCCACGGCACGAACTCCTCCCACCGCGCCTGCGCGATCGGCACGGTGAACACCGCGCCCATGCTCGCGCGCACGGCCTCGACGCTGAACGGATCGGCGCAGTCGTCGATCAGGATCAGCCCGCCGGCGCCGACCGCGTCGGCGGTGCGCAGCATCGTGCCCAGGTTGCCCGGATCGCGCAGCGCCTGCGCCGTGAGGAACAAGGGTGCGCGCGCCCGCTCCAGGGCGCTCAGCTCGGTGCGCAAATGTTTGAACCTGCCGACAACCGCCTGCGGATTGTCCTTACCGGTGATCTTGCCGAGGATCTCGGCGCTGGTCTCGACCACCTCGCCGCCGCTCGCGAGCACGTCGGCTTCGAGCGCGGCGAGCAGCGGGTGCTCGTCGCGGCCGTGGGCCATCATCAGCAGGTCGGGCAAGTGGCCGCTGGCGCGGGCGTCGGTCAGCAGCCGCAGCCCTTCGGCGAGGAACCGGCCCTCGGCGCGCCGGTGCTTCTTGTCGCGCAAGGCGCGCAAGCCCTTGACCGTGGGATTGGAAAAGCCGGTGATCTGCCGCCGGCCGGGCGCCGCCATCAGCTCTCGCCGAAGCCGTCGTCGATCATCGCGCACAGCCGGTCGAGCACGGCCGGCGCATCCTCGCCCGCGACGATCACCTCGACCGTGTCGCCCTTCGCCGCGCCGAGCATCATCAGCCCGAGGATCGAGCCGCCGCCGGCCTCGTTGCCCCCGGCCGCGACGCGCACGCGGCAGCCTTCGGGCAGCGCGGCGACCGCGTTGACGAACTTGGCGCTCGCCCGCGCGTGGAGGCCCCGCTGGTTGACGATGGTGCAGGTGCGGCGGACCTCGCTCACGCGGCGAGCCTCACGAAGCGGCTTTCTTCCGGCTGCACGCTTCGGCCGAGAGGAACTCGCTGGCGATGGTGATGTAGCTCTTGCCCGCGTCGCGCGCGGCGGAGACCGCGGCGGTCACCGCCATCGCCTTGCGCGCGCCGGCGAGGCGGATCAGCATCGGCAGGTTGATCCCGGCGATCACCTCCACCCGGCCCGCCTCGAGCAGCGAGATCGCGAGGTTCGACGGGGTGCCGCCGAACAGGTCGGTGAGGATGATCGCGCCGGTCCCGTCGTCCACCGCGGCGATCGCCTGCGCGATCTCCTCGCGGCGTTTCTCCATGTCGTCGCTCGGCCCGATGCAGATCGTCGCGATCCGCTCCTGCGGGCCGACGACGTGCTCCATCGCGCTGACGAATTCCTCGGCCAGGCGGCCGTGGGTGACCAGGATCAGACCGATCATGCGAAGTGGGTGCCCGTGTTCCGAAAACAGGCGCCGGCCCGACCCCGGGCGCCCCAGACTGGCGGGTTCGTCACGTCTGCGGCTGCCCTTCGAGCTGGTCTGCGGCGCGCGAAGCCAGGTTGCGATGGACGACAGTGGGCGAAAATCCCGCGTCGCGCAAGGCCCGCGCGACCGCCTCCGCGGTGTGCACCGAGCGGTGCCGGCCCCCGGTGCAGCCGAAGGCGAGGTTGACGTAGCCCTTGCCCTGCGCCGCATACCGCGGGAGCAGCGTGAGCACGAGATCGCGGATCCGCCCGAAGGCATCGGCCCAGGCGGGATCGCGCTCGATGTGCGCCGAGACGGCCGCGTCGAGCCCGGTCAGCGGGCGCAGCTCGGGATCCCAGTGCGGGTTGTCGAGGAAGCGCATGTCGAACACCAGGTCGGCGAGCGGCGGCATCCCGCGCGCGAAACCGAAGCTCGACACGGTCACCGTGGTGGCCCCGGCGGCCGAGCCGGCGAAACGGTCGCGGATCGCCTGCTGCAGGTCGGCGGCGGTCATCGTGCTGGTGTCGATCACCGCTTCGGCCCAGCGCCTCAACGGCTCCATCAGCTCGCGCTCGGCCTGGATGCCTTCGATCACCGGGCGCCCCTGGGCCATCGGGTGGCGCCGGCGGGTCTCGTTGTAGCGCCGCTCGAGCTCGGCCCCGCTGCAGTCGAGATAGAGCGTGGCGAGCTCCAGATCGGGCCGCCGGCTCAGTTTCTTGGCGCGCTCGATGACTTCGGCGGGGACGAACCCGCGGGTGCGCGAATCGAACCCGATCGCCAGCGGCGGGCGCGGATCCTCGTGCGCCGGCTCGATGCCGACCAGCCGCTCGAGCAGGCGGATGGGGAAGTTGTCGAGCGCTTCCCAACCCAGGTCCTCGAGCACGCGCAGCGCGGTGGTCTTGCCCGCGCCTGAAAGCCCGGTGACGAGCAGCGCGCGCTGCCGCGAAAGTTCGGGGGGCGAGTCGGCGCTCATGTATCCTGTTGTGGGGCGCCGGGCGGAAATTCCAAGCCGTGCAGCGCCAGCGCGTACTCGGCGCGCACCGCGGCCGCCGGACCGCGCGGGTCGAACGCGAGGCGCGGTACCCGGGCGCCCGCGAGTTCGGCGCGCTCGGCCCGTTCGACATAGCGCGGCGCGTCGTCCGCAAGGCGCAGGATCAGCGCCGCCGGTGCCTCGGCGGTGGGCAGGGTGACGATGCCGATGTTGCGCAGCTCGATCAGCCCCGCGGTCGCCGGCGCCGGCAGCGCCCACAAGGCATCGGTGCGCGGTTCGAGCGCGATGCCGTCGTCGCCGATCAGCGTCGCCCCGCGGTCGATCAGCGCCAGGGCGAGGCTGCTCTTGCCGCTCCCCGGCGGACCTTCGAGCAGCAGCGCGCGGCCACCGATCGCCACCGCGGTCGCCTGGTGGAGCGTCACGCCCGCGCCGCCCGCGCCTCGGGCAAGGTCAGCACCAGGCAGGCGCCCGCCTCGCCGTCGGCGCGCGGCTCGGCGATCAGCGTGCCGTCGTGCGCTTCGGCGATGGTGCGGGCGATCGCCAGCCCGAGCCCGCTGTGCTGGCCGAACCCTTCGCCTTCGGGGCGGTCGGAATGGAACCGGCGGAACACCTTGTCGCGCGCCTCCTCGGGGATCCCGGGGCCGCGGTCGCACACCGACAGCGTCACCAGCCCGCCGTCGCGGTCGATCGCGAGCTCGATCGGCGCGGCGGGAGGCGAGAACGAGACCGCGTTGTCGAGCAGGTTGTCGACCACCCGCTCAAGCCGCACGGGCACCCCCAACACCGGCGCGCCGCCGCGGCGCGGGTGGCGGAAGGCGATCGCGCGCCCGTCGTTCTCGTCGCGCAGCTCTCGCCGGCCGATGATGTTCTGCGCCAGCTCGACGAGGTCGATCGGCTCGAACGTCGCGCGGCTCAGCTCGGCGTCGATCCGGCTGGCTTCGGAAATCTCGCTGACCAGCCGGTCGATCCGGCGCACGTCGTGCGCGGCGATCGCGTTGAGCTGGGCGCGCAGTTCCTTGTCCTCGACCGAACCGAGCGACTCGAGCGCGCTGCGCAAGCTCGCCAGCGGGTTCTTGATCTCGTGCGCGACGTCGGCCGCGAAGTGCTCGACCGCGTCGATCCGCTGGCGCAGCGTGTCGGTCATGTCGGCGATCGCCCGCGCGAGCTGGCCGATCTCGTCGCGCCGCCCGGGCAGCCGCGGCACCTCGACCTGCCGCTCGCGCCCCTGCCGCACGCGGTTGGTCGCGCTCGCCAGCATCCGCAGGGGGGTGACGATCGTGCGCGCCATGTAGAGCGAGAGCAGCGTGCTCATCGCCAGCGCCAGCAGCACGGCGGTGATCAGGGTCGCGCGCGCCTCGCGCACTTCCTGGGTGATGTCGACCGCGTTGCGGGTGGTCAGCAGCGCCGCGCCGCGCAGGCCCACCGGCGCGGCGGTGTTGATCACCGGGGTCCCGTCGCTGGCGTCGCGCAGCTGGATCTGCGTCAGGTTCTCCTCCCGCGCCCGCTTCAGCTCGGGCCAGGCATCGGCGTCTTCGCTGGCAGGCTCGACGTAGTCGGGGATGGCCTCGGCGCCGACGATCGCGTTCACCGCGCGGTCCATCCAGCGGGCGAGGTTCTCCTGCCAGGTCTCGTCGCCCGGGGTGTCGAAGGCGAAGCTCGGCTCGCCCAGCGCGAAGCTGTCGGCCCACAGCTTGCCCTCGGCGTCGTACATCCTGAGGCGCATCTTCTGCTCTTTGCCGATCTGGATCAGCAGCGCCTCCTGCCGCTCGCGGCTGGCCCCGGCGAGCGCCTCGGCGGTGATCTGCGCCTCGACCCGGGCGAGCTTGTAGCGTTCGCCCAGCAGCTGCTTGCGGTAGCTGTCGAGGTAGAACACCCCGCCGCCGAGCAGCAGCAGCGGCAGCAGGTTGATGATCAGCAGGCGCGGGGTGAGCGAGAGCCGCCGGCCGGGGGTGAAGCGCGCCAGCCCCGCGGTATCAGCCATCGGCGAAGCTGTAGCCGGCGCCGTAGAGCGTCTCGATCGCGCCGAATTCGCGGTCCACGCTGCGGAACTTGCGGCGGATCCGCTTGATGTGGCTGTCGACCGTTCGGTCGTCGACGAACACGTCGTCGGGGTAGGCGGCGTCCATCAGCAGGTTGCGGCTCTTGATCACCCCCGGGCGCTGGGCGAGCGCTTCGAGGATCAGGAACTCGGTGACGGTGAGCGAGACCGGCCGCCCGTCCCAGGTGACCTGGTGGCGCGCCGGGTCCATCCGCAGCCGCCCGCGCTCAATCACCGGGCCGGGCTCGGGCGCGCCGCCGCCGCCGTCGGCTTCGTCGGGCACGCCGCTGCGCTTGAGGATCGCGCGGATGCGCGCGATCAGCAGGCGGAGGGAGAACGGCTTGGCGATGTAGTCGTCGGCGCCCAGCTCGAAGCCGGCCTCCTCGTCCTCCTCGTCGTCCTTGCTGGTGAGGAAGATGATCGGCATCCCGGGATGCTCGGCGCGCACGCGGCGCAGCAGCTCCATCCCGTCCATCCGCGGCATCTTGATGTCGAACAGGCCGAGATCGGGCGGGTTCTCGGTGATCGCCTTCAGCGCCGCCTCGCCATCGGAATAGACCCGGGTGGCGAACCCGTCCGCCTGCAGCGCGATCGACACCGTGGTGAGGATGTTGCGGTCGTCGTCGACCAGAGCGATCGTCCGGCGGTCGCTGGACGCTCGGTCGCCGGGGGCGGGGCTGTCGTCGCGCATGCCCGTGCGGTTAGCCCGAAGCGGCCGCCCGAGCAACCGAACCGAGGCCCGGCCCTGCGCGCGACGGTCCGGGTCGTTTGACGGCGCGGCCATTGCCGACTAAGCGCCGGGCCGCTTCGTGCGCATAGGTATGCACACGGGCTTGGTCGCACCCGATTCCCGCTTGGAGAAACTCGTGATTGCTCCGCTCGCTCATCCGTTGTCGGCCCAGGGGCTCGACACCGCCGCCGCGATCCACGCGAACCTCGGCACCCCCGCGCTCGTGGAA
>JBGSBH010000055.1:0-11774 GCA_041730635.1 Cypionkella sp. | reverse complement strand
CGCACGAAAGTAAGCCTTATGCGGGTGTACAAGATGGCCTGCAAGCCATATCTGACGCGGGGTTTAGGCTGGCTTGTGTAACAAATAAGCCAGAAAAATTTACGCTGCCCTTGTTAAAAAGTAGCGGCTTGAATGATTTTTTTGAGCTAGTGGTGTCTGGTGATACGCTCGCAAAAAAGAAGCCAGACCCTATACAATTGCAGCATCCCGCCGCGCGCGATCGGAAGGCGGTGTTAACCATGTTCGGCAGCGGGGCGGCTGGCATTCGCCGCGGGTGCGGGCGTTAACCCGTAAGCAGGGTTACGATTTGTTTGATATTTGCTCCGATAACGAGCTTTCGCAGATGGGTCGCCCCAGCGAAAGGACGCGGCGTGCCGCCTTGTTCGGATGAGTGAAGAGGGTGCCGCGAAGCGGCCGCGCCGCCGCCTCGGTGCGTGGCGGCGCGCCCGTCGCTTGCGCGCGGCCCGGCGAGCGCGGGCGGGGAGCGCCCTGCGCGCCTCGCGCGTGAAACGCCGGATCGTCGCCTGGGCGCTGATGTTCGGGCTGCTTTGCGGGTTCTTCGATGTCGCGCTGCCGCTCGAGGATACCCTGCGCGCGGCCCGCTCTGCGCTGCGCCTGCACCCGGCCGATCAGTGCGTGGTGGTGGTGACCGTCGACGACCGGACGCTCAACGAGCTCGGCGTGCGCGACACCCCGCGCAGCACCGACGCGAAAGTGCTCGATACGCTGTTCGAGCTGGGGGCGAAGCGGGTCCTGTTCGACCGGGCCTATGCCGATGCCAGCACCCCGGCGGAGGACGCTGCTTTTGCGGAGGCGCTCATCCGGCACCGCCCGAGGGTGTCGCTCGGGGCCATCGCGGAGTTCGCTCAGGCCGACGGCACTGCCGAGCCAATCCTGCCGAACCCGATCTTTCGGCCTCACGCCAGGATGGTAACGTTCCGCGGCTGGCAGGGCCCGTTCGGTCTCTCGACGCGCTTTCCAATCGAGGAGTCAATCGAGGGCGAGCGCGTGCAATCGTTGTCGGCGGCGCTGGCGGGAGTGAACGCGGGCCCAGAGCGCTACCGGGTGGATTTCTCAATCGACCACCAGACGATACCGACGATACGCTACATCGACGTTCTGCGGCGCGATGTACCGCGTGGAGTCGTCGAGGGGCGGGACGTTCTCGTCGCCCCGTCGAGCCGGATGTTCAACGACTATCACCCGGTGCCATTTCGCGCGAGGACGATCGGGGCGAAGCTGCACGTATTGGGCGCCGAGACGCTGAAGAACGGGCGGCCGATCGATCTCAAGTGGTATCCGGCCTACGCGCTGGCAGCGCTGCTAGCAGCATGGCAGCTCCGCCGCAGGCGGCCGTCTAAGCGCACGCTCGCATTCGCGCTGAGTATCCTCCTAGCAGCGCCGATTGCCCTGGACGCGCGCAACGTGAATGTGGATGTTGTTCCGGCAATGCTTACGCTGACGATCGCCTGGTTCAGGCTCGGGCGCCACGCCAAGGCCACCTATCGCGGCGACACCGAACTCCAGCGGATCGAGACCGTCGAAGGGTCCCGCGTGGCGCCTGACATGGATGTCGTTGCTCTGAAGATTCGGAACTTCGCGACTATCAGCGCCAATCTCACCCCGGGGGAAGTGGACGAATTATTGAGCAAGGCGCAGGCGATGGTGCGCACCGCCGATCCCACAGCTGAGGTGGCTTTCGAGAAAGACACCTTCGTCTGGATGCGCCCGCGCGTGTCGCCTGCCGAGCTGGAAAACCACGCCCGCGGCTTGCACGCGCTGTTCCGCACCAGCATCGCCATCGGCACTCATGCGCCCGATGTAGCTTCGTCGATCGGGATCGATGCTATCCACGAGCTGGCGCTACGGGAGCGGATCGAAAACGCGATCCAGTGTGCCGAGGACGCCGCGCACGACAACCGCATCTTCATGGTCAGCGAAGCGGCGCTGGCGGAAGAACGCGCGTGGCGGCTGCAGATCCTTTCCGAATTCGAGCAGGCGATTGCCAACGGCGAGGTCGATGTGGTCTTCCAGCCCAAGGTGTCGCTGGCGACCGAAGGGATCGTCGGGGCCGAGGCGCTGCTGCGCTGGCAACATCCGGTCCGAGGTAAAATCGATCCGAGCACGGTCATCGCCAGTGCCGAGGAACACAATCGGGTCGACATGATCACTCGGTTCGTCATCGGTCGCGCGATCGAGCAGGCGCGAGACGCGGTCACCGTCGATCCGGGTTTCAAGTTGTCGGTCAACATTTCCGCGCTCGACTTGCGCGATCCCCTGTTCGTCGCGGGGGTGCAGGATCTCATCTCCCGCCATCGGTTTCCTCACCGCAACCTCGTGCTCGAAATCACCGAGACAGCGCCGATCGAAAACGACGCGACAGTCGCCGACACTATGGCCACCCTGCGGCGGTTGGGGATCGGCCTGTCTGTCGATGATTTCGGTATCGGCCACGCCTCGTTGCATTATTTGCGCCAGATTCCGGCTAGCGAGGTCAAGATCGATCGCAGCTTTGTTGAGGGAATGGAGCACTCGGCTGAAGATCGTGCGCTGGTGCGAACCGCCATCGACATGATCCACTCGCTCGGCCGGACCGCGGTTGCCGAAGGGGTCGAGAACCGGGCGACCGTCGAACTGTTGCGCGAGATGAGCTGCGACACAGCCCAAGGCTACTATTATTACCGTCCGATGACGATGGAGGCACTGGTTACCCGACTGCGCCGAGGAGCGATCGCCGCTTAGCTCTTGCCAAACGTTTACGATCTGTTAACTATCCCTGTTAGCACACTCATGTGCGCAACAGGAGGTCGGCATGTCGTTCTGGGAATGGTTCGAAGACGCTTTCGGCGGCCGCTGATCGGCATCCGATTTGAAAAGCCCCGGGAAATCCGGGGCTTTTTTGTTTGGCCAGGCCGAACGCGCCGCCTTTCGCCGGCGCACGCCAGGCGTGCCGAACGCAGTTAAAATTTCGCGAATCACCTGTCCGGCGTCTCAAGCGGCCTTGCGCTGCTCTCCCGCCCGCTCCGCCACCCCGGCGAGCCCCTTGGTGAGCTGAAACAGGCCGTTGAGCCGGCTTTCCGGGCTCGCCCAAGCGCGGCTCAGCACCAGCTTCATGTCGGGTCGCAGCTTGGCGTCGCCGCCGACTCGCTCGACCCACGCGATAAGGCCGGCGGGGTCGGGGAAATCGTCGTTGTGGAAGGTCACCAGCGTGCCCTTCGCGCCGACATCGATCTTGGCGATGTTGGCGGCGATCGCCTGGTGCTTGATCCCGATCAGCTTGACGAGGTTGGCGGTCGGCGCGGGCAGCGGGCCGAAGCGGTCGATCATCTCGGCGGCGAGCCCCTCGATCTCGCCTTGGTCGGCGGCATCGTTGAGACGGCGATAGAGCGCCATTCGCACCGCGAGGTCGGGGACGTAGTCCTCGGGGATCATGATCGGCGCGTCGACGGTGATCTGCGGCGAGGGGCCCTTTTCCCGCTCGACGCCGGCATCGCCGGCCTTGGCGGCGAGGATCGCATCCTCGAGCATCGACTGGTAGAGCTCGAAGCCGACCTCGCGGATGTGGCCCGACTGCTCGTCGCCGAGCAGGTTGCCCGCGCCGCGGATGTCGAGATCGTGGCTGGCGAGCTGGAACCCGGCGCCGAGCGAGTCGAGGTCGCCGAGCACTTTGAGCCGCTTTTCCGCCACTTCGTTCAGCACCGTGTCCGCCGGCGTCGTGAGGTAGGCGTAGGCACGGCGCTTGCCGCGCCCGACCCGCCCGCGCAACTGGTAGAGCTGCGCGAGCCCGAAGCGGTCGGCCCGGTGGATCACGATCGTATTGGCGCTCGGAATGTCGAGCCCGCTCTCGACGATCGTGGTCGATAGCAGCACTTCGTACTGGCCGTCGTAGAAGGCGCTCATCCGCTCCTCCACCTCGGTCGGCGCCATCTGCCCGTGCGCGCTGATCGCCTTGACCTCGGGCACGTGCTTGCGCAGCCATTCCTCGACTTCGGCCATGTCGGCGATGCGCGGCACGACGATGAAGCTCTGCCCGCCGCGGTGATGCTCGCGCAGCAGCGCCTCGCGCATCACCATGTCGTCCCACTCCATCACGTAAGTCCGCACCGCCAGCCGGTTGACCGGCGGGGTCTGGATGGTGGAGAGCTCGCGCAGGCCCGACATCGCCATCTGCAGCGTGCGCGGGATCGGGGTGGCGGTCAGCGTCAGCACGTGCACGTCGGCGCGCAACTGCTTCAGCTTCTCCTTGTGGGTGACGCCGAAGCGCTGTTCCTCGTCGACCACCACCAGGCCGAGGTTCTTGAACTGCGTCGTCTTGGAGAGGATCGCGTGCGTGCCGACGACGACGTCGACGTCGCCCGATTTCAGCCCCTCGCGCGTGGCCGCGGCTTCCTTGGCGCCGACCAGCCGGCTCAGCCGCCCGACCTTGAGCGGGAAGCCGGAGAAGCGCGCGGCGAAGTTCTCGTAATGCTGGCGCGCGAGCAGCGTGGTCGGCGCCACCACCGCCACCTGCCGCCCGCTCATCGCGGTGGCGAACGCGGCGCGCAGCGCCACCTCGGTCTTGCCGAAGCCGACGTCGCCGCACACCAGCCGATCCATCGGCGCGCCGCTCGCGAGATCGCTCAGCACCTCGAAGATCGCGCGGTCCTGGTCGTCGGTCTCTTCCCACGGGAAGCGGTCGACGAACGGCATGAAGCTCGCTTCCTCGACCTCGATCACCGGCGCCTTGCGCAGCGCCCGCGCGGCGGCGGTGCGGAGCAGCTCGTGCGCGATCTCGCGGATGCGCTCCTTGAGCCGGCTGCGGCGCTTCTGCCACGCCTCGCCGCCCAGCCGGTCGAGGCTCACCGCCTCCTCGCTCGAGCCGTAGCGGCTGAGCACCTCGAGGTTCTCGACCGGGACGTAGAGCTTGTCGCCCCCGTGGTATTCGAGCATCACGCAGTCGTGCTGCGACTGGCCGACCGGGATCGGCTCGAGCCCGAGGTACTTGCCGATCCCATGGTCAATGTGGACCACCAGGTCGCCGGCATTGAGGGCCTGGAGCTCGGCGAGGAACGCGTCGGCGCTCTTGCGGCGCTTCTTGCGGCGGACCAGCCGGTCGCCGAGCATGTCGGCTTCGGTGATGAGATCGATCTCGCCGCCCGCGAAGCCCGCCTCGAGCGGCAGGACCAGCGCCACCGGCTTGCCCCTAGCCGCCAGCCCGAGTGCTTCCTGCCAGGTGTCGGCCTGCTCCATCGGCGCGCCCGCTTCGCCGACGATCGAGGCGATCCGCGCGCGGCTGCCCTTCGAATACGTCGCCAGCAGCGGCCGCTTGCCGGCCGTGCCGGCGGCTTTGAGAGGGGCGGCGGCGGCGGCATAGACGTTGTCGCCGCGGCTGCGCTCGGGGGCGAAATCGCGGCCCGAGCGGAAGCCGAAGTCGATCACGCTATCCGATTCCGGCTCGGCGAAGATCGACGCGCGGTGGACCGGACGCGCCTCGACCGCCCGGGCGAACTCGTCGGCGCCGAGATAGAGCGCGTCGGTGGCCAGCGGTCGGTAGCTGCCGCCTTCGCGCTGCTGGTGATAATCGGCGATGTCGCGCAGCCGCTCGTCGGCCGCCTGCAGCGCGGCGTTGTCGATCACCGTCAGGTCGCCCTCGGCAAGATGATCGAACAGCGTCGCCATCCGCTCCTCGAACAGCGGCAGCCAGTGTTCCATCCCCGCGAGCCGGCGGCCGTCGCTGATCGCCTGATAGAGCGGATCTTGCGTGGCGTGCGCGCCGAACAGCTCGCGGTAGCGGATGCGGAAGCGCTTGATCGTATCGTCGTCGAGCAGCGCCTCGCTCGCGGGCAGCAGCAGGTGCCGCTCGAGCGTGCCGGTGGTCATCTGCGTGGTAGGATCGAACAACCGCAGCGATTCGAGCTCGTCGCCGAAGAAGTCGAGCCGCAGCCCGGCGTCGAGCCCGGACGGGAACACGTCGAAGATCGACCCGCGGACGGCGTACTCGCCGTGGTCGATCACCGTGTCGGTGCGCGCGTAGCCCTGTCGCTGGAGCGTGGCGATCAGCGCCTCGTGCGCGATCTGCGTGCCCGGCTTCAATTCGCGCACCGCCTCGCGCACGCGGAACGGGGTGAGCACCCGCTGCAGCAGCGCGTTGACCGTGGTGACCAGCAGCTGCGCGCCGCGGCCCTTGTCCTTCGGCCCGGCCTGCAGCCGATGGAGCGCGGCGAGCCGCCGTGCGCTGACCGACAATGCGGGGCTCGCGCGGTCGTAGGGCAGGCAGTCCCACGCGGGGAACTCGATCACCTCGAGCTCGGGGGCGAAGAACCGCGCCGCTTCGGCAAGGCTGCTCATCGCGCCTTCGTCGGCGGCGACGAACACCGCGCGCCCGCTCGCGGCCCGCGCAAGGTCGGCCATGACCAGCGGCTGCGCGCCGCGGGGCAGCGAGGCGAGGGTGAGCGGCGAGCGGGCGTGGAGAATACGCTGGAGGTCGGGCATGTCTCGTCTCAATTGTCGGGCGCGCGCACCGTTCCGCCCATGCGCGCAAAGGCCCGCCCGACGAAATCGGGCGGGCGCGTTGCGCCGCTCACTTAGGCGCGCGGGCCGACAATTCCACCTGCGCGGGCGGGATTATTGCCCCTGGCCGAGGCTGTAGCCCGGCTCCCCGTCGAAGGTGTAGAGATGCTCGGTCTTGATGAACGCCACCCCCGCATAGTGCAGGTCGCGCAGCAGCCCGAGCACCATGGCGGGGTTGAGGCAGCATCCGCCGCGGGCGACGAAGCGGCAGCGCCAGTGATCGGTGGTGAAGGTCTCGGGCAAGCCGTGCGGCCAGACCTTGACGCCGCGGTTGGTGATCATCTCGAGCTGCAGCCGCGGATTGCGAACGGCGGCCTGCATCGCCTCGGCGAGCGTGTCGGCGGTGCCGCGATAGTCGACGAACACGTCCATCCCGACGAGCTCCTTCGCCACCTCCGCGGGCGGGGCGGGGATGAACACCGGCACTTTGGCGCTCGAAGGCGCGGCCGGCGCGAACGAGGTCGGCTCCTCCCCCAGCCGGGCGATTACCGCGTCGGCAAAGGCGCGGGTGCCGACCGCCGCGCCGCGGCTTGCCGGCGAATGGATGTCGGCGGTGTGCACGCCGTCCTCGAGCGTCTTCAGCCAGGCGTTGCGCATCCGCGCCGCCACCTCGCCCTGGCCGACGTGGTCGAGCATCATCGCCCCGGCGAGCAGCAGCCCCGACGGGTTGGCGACGTCCTGCCCGGCGATCGCGGGGGCCGAGCCGTGGATCGCTTCGAACATCGCGCCGTGCGCGCCGATGTTGCTCGACGCGCCCAGCCCGACCGATCCGGTCAGCTCGAGCGCGACGTCGGACAGGATGTCGCCGTAGAGGTTGGGCATCACCACCACGTCGAACTGCTCGGGCACGGTGGCGAGGCGGGCGGCGCCGATGTCGACGATCCAGTGGTCGGCCTCGATTTCCGGATAGTCGGCGCGCACTTCGTCGAACACCCGGTGGAACAGGCCGTCGGTCAGCTTCATGATGTTGTCCTTGGTGAGGCAGCTCACCTTGCGCCGGCCGTGCGCGCGGGCGTAGTCGAAGGCATAGCGGACGATCTTCTCGCACCCCGGGCGGGTGATCAGCTTGAGGCATTGGTAGACGTCGCGGGTCTGCCGATGCTCGATCCCGGCGTAGAGATCCTCCTCGTTCTCGCGGACGATGACGAGGTCCATCGCCGGATGCCGGGTGGCGATCGCCGGGGCGAGCCCGCGGCACGGGCGGACGTTGGCAAACAGGCCGAGGCTCTTGCGCACGGTGACGTTGAGGCTCTTGAACCCGCCGCCCTGCGGCGTGGTGATCGGCGCCTTGTAGAACACGCCGGTCCGCCGCAGGCTGTCCCACGCGTCGGGCGTGATCCCGGCGCTGTGCCCGGCGCGATAGACGCTTTCGCCGAGCGCGATCTCCTCGATATCGAGCCGCGCCCCGGCCGCCGCCAGCACCCGCAGGCTCGCTTCCATGATCTCGGGCCCGATGCCGTCTCCCACTGCCACCGTGACCGGCGCGGCGGTGGCGGGCTCGGCGGCGGCGAACGCGCGGGGGGTGTGGGCGTAAGTCATGATCGGGAACTCCGTGTCGGTCCGGTGATGCCGGGCGAAATGGACGCTCGACGGGCTCGCGAGAAGTTGATAGCTCTCATCGCATCGATTGAGGTTTACAATAGATGGCGACGAGCGCGACAGTCGATCCCGAACTGCTGCGAGCATTCGTGACCGTGGTCGATGCGGGCGGCTTCTCGGCTGCCGCGCAACGCCTGCTGCGCGGCCAGTCGGCGGTCTCGCTGCAGGTCAAGCGGCTCGAGGACCGGCTCGGCGTGCGGCTGCTCGAGCGCGGGCCGCGGCACCTGATGCTCACCGGCGAGGGCGAAGCGGTGCTCGAACGCGCGCGCAGGATCCTCGCGCTCAACGAAGAGCTTGCCGCGCGGGCGCGCGAGCCCGAGATGGCGGGCGTGGTCCGCCTCGGCACGCCGGAGGATTTCGCCACCACCCGGCTGCCCGGCATCCTCGCCAGCTTCACCCGCGCGTTCCCGAAAGTGGCGCTCGAGGTGACCTGCGAGCTCACGCTGGAGGTGCTCGACCGTTTCCACGCGGGCGGGCTCGACCTCGCGCTGATCAAGCGCGAGCCGGCGGGCCCGGCCGAGGGGACCCGCGTCTGGCGCGAGCCGCTGGTGTGGGTCGGTGCCGACCACGCCGCGGCGGCGCCGGCGCAGGGTCCGCTGCCGCTGGTCTGCTCGCCGCGCCCGTGCCTGCACCGCAAGCGCGCCACCAATGCGCTCGATGCCGCCGGGCGGCCGTGGCGGATCGCCTATTCGTGCCAGTCGCTATCGGGCAACCATGCGGCGGTGCGCGCCGGGCTGGGGGTGGCGGTGCTGCCGCTCGACATGGTGCCGCACGATCTGGTGATCCTCAACGAGGCGGACAGCGGCCTGCCCGATCTCGCCGATACCGAAATGGCGCTGATCACGGCCGCGGTCCTGCCTCCGCCCGCCGAGCGGCTGCGCGAATACATCGTGCGCGATCTCGAGCACGGGCGCTGACGCGCGCTCAGACCGAAACGTAATCGAGCCGCTGCAGCGCGCGCATCTGTTCGCCGGCAAGGCGGGCCGGGACCGGAGCTGAACCGAGCGCCCAGGCCATCACCGCGACATCGTCTTCCTCGAGCAAGGCTTCGAACCAGCCGAGTTCGGCGTCGCCCCAGCCGGCGTGGTAGCGGTCGAAGAAGCCGCCGAGCATGTAGTCGGCCTCGCGCGTGCCGCGGTGCCAGGCGCGGAACCGCGCGCGGGCGAGGCGGGTGGCAAGGTCGGCGGGCACCGCCGGGTCTTAGCCGCGCGGCGCCCGCCGGGTAAAGCTCAGCTCTCGACCGCGCTCAGCTTGGCCGGGGGCAGGCCGCCGCTCTCGGCCTGCGCCGTAAGCTCTTCCTTGCGCGCGAGCATGGGCTCGAGCAGCGCCTTGAGGTCGACGTCCGCCTCGCGCGCCTGGGCGAACATGCCCTCGCGCGCCTGTTCCTCTTCCTCGACATGGTGCTCGATCTGCTCCTGCAGCACCTTGACCTTGGCGTCGTAGAACTCCTCGTCCGGGCCGCCTGCCATGATGTCGTTGATCAGCACCTTGGCGCCGTCGTGCTCGACGATCGCCTCGTCGATCATGTCCTCTTCCTCGATCTCGCCGCGCAGCGCGGGGTAGAAGATCTCCTCCTCGATCATCGTATGGATCTTCAGCTCGTTGCAGATCTGCTCAGCGATGGTCTGCTTGTCCTCGCGGCCTTCGGCGTTCTCGAACTGCTTGAACAGCGCCTTCACCTCGTCGTGGTCGGCGCGCAGCAGCATGATCGCGTCGGTGTATTGCTTGTCGGCCATCGGAAGATCCCCTGAAAGAGTCGGTGCGCCGAGACAAAGCGCGAGCCGGCTCACTCGTTCCGCGCGCGAGGAAGGATTGTCGCTCCGCCGCAAGCGGCTAGAGCATGCGGATGCGCCCCGACGTGCTCAACCCGCTATTCGCCGAGAGCGAGACGCTGGACGGCGTGGGCCCGAAACTGCGCAAGCCGCTCGAGAAGCTCGGCCTCGCGCGGGTGCGCGACGTGGCCTACCACCTGCCCGAACGGTTCGTCTCGCGCCGTGCGGTCGAAAACCTCGACCAGGCGAGCGTGGGCGAGCAGATCGTCGTCCCGCTGACGGTGACCGAGCACCGCGCGAGCCGCTCGGGGCGGGGGCCCTACACGGTGCTGGCGAGCGATGCGGCGGGCAACTTCGTGTCGCTGACCTACTTCGGCAAGGCGAGCTACACTGCCAAAAAGCAGCTCCCGGTGGGGGCCAGGCGGTGGGTCGCCGGGCGGCTCGACCAGTACGGCCAGATGCTCCAGATCGTTCATCCCGAGCATGTCGCGCAAGAGGCGAGCGGGCTGACCGGTACGCTCAACGAGCCGGTCTATCGCCTGTCCGAAGGGCTCACCCAGCCCAAGGTCGCCGGGCTCGCGGCGCAGGCGCTGGCGCGCCTGCCCGAGCTGCCCGAATGGATCGAGCCCGGCCAGTTCGAGCGTGCCGGGTGGCCGGGCTGGGCCGATGCGCTGCGCCTCGCGCACAAGAGCGAGCATCCGGTGGCGCGCGACCGGCTGGCCTACGACGAGCTGCTCGCGAGCAGCCTCGCGCTGATGCTGGTGCGCGCCGACAACCGCCGCCGGCGCGGGCAGGCGCTGCGCGGCGACGGCAGCTTGCGCGCCCGGCTCGCGCTGCCGTTTCCGCTGACCGGCGCCCAGCGCCGCAGCATCGCCGAGATCGAGGGCGACCTGGCGCAGGAAGTGCCGATGCTGCGGCTGCTGCAGGGCGATGTCGGCAGCGGCAAGACCGTCGTCGCGCTCGAGGCGATGCTGGTGGCGGTCGAGGCGAGGGCGCAGGCGGCCTTGCTCGCGCCGACCGAGATCCTCGCCCGCCAGCACTTCGAGACGCTGCGACAGATGCTTGGCCCCACCGGGGTCGAGATCGCGCTGCTGACCGGGCGCGACAAGGGCCGCGCGCGCGAAAGCATCCTGATGGGGGTGCAGGGCGGGTCGATCGCGATCCTCGTCGGCACGCACGCGATCTTCCAGGACACGGTGGCCTACCGCAACCTCGGGCTGGTGGTGATCGACGAGCAGCACCGCTTCGGCGTCTCGCAGCGGCTGTCGCTGGCGAGCAAGGGGCGCGTCACCCCGCACACGCTGGCGATGACCGCGACCCCGATCCCGCGCACGCTGACGCTGGCGCAATATGGCGAGATGGACGTCAGCCGGCTCGACGAGATGCCGCCCGGCCGGCAGGCGATCGATACCGTCGTGATCAGCGCCGAGCGCACCGCCGAAGTGGTCGACCGGCTCGCCCGCCAGCTCGACAGCGGCGCGCAGGCCTATTGGGTTTGCCCGATGGTGCGCGAGCTCGAAAGCGAGGACATCGCCGCCGCCGAGGCGCGCTATGCCGCCTTGCGCGAGCGGTTCGGAGACGAGGTCGTGCTGGTGCACGGCCAGCTTCGCCCCGAGGCGAAGGATGCGGCGATGGAGCGGTTTGCCCGCGGCGAGGCGAAGCTGCTGGTCGCCACCACGGTGATCGAGGTCGGCGTCGACGTCCCCAACGCGACGGTCATGCTCGTCGAGGACGCCGAGCGCTTCGGCATCTCGCAGCTTCACCAGCTGCGGGGCCGCGTCGGTCGCGGCGAGCATCCGTCGCTCTGTCTGCTGTTCGGACCCAAGGACTCGCCGCGGCTGGCGGCGCTCGCCG
>JBGSBH010000054.1:0-12295 GCA_041730635.1 Cypionkella sp. | reverse complement strand
CGGGGGGGGGGGGCCGGGGGGGCGCCGCCCGGGGCCCGCGCCCGCGCCAGCACCAGCGCCGCGCTGACCAGCGCCATGCCGACCAAGTCGAGCGGGCCGAGCGTCTCGCCGAACGCCAGCCAGCCGACCGCGGCGGCGATCGCCGGCTGAGTCAGCAGCGCCATCCCGACCACCAGCGGCGAGAAGTGCTTGAGCGCATAGACCAGCAGCCCCTGGCCGACCACCTGGCTGCTCAGCGCAAGGGCGACCACCGGGGTCCACCCGGCGGCCCCCGGCAGCACCGGCTCGCCGAGCAGCAGCGCGATCCCCAGCAGCGGCGGCGCGGCCGATACGCACACCAGCGCCAGTACGCTCCACTGCCCCAGCGTCTCGCGTGCCCGCTGCGCGGGGATCAGGTAGAAGACGTAGAACACGCCGGCGAGCAGGCACAGCAGGTCGCCGATCAGCGAGGTGGTGGAGATTTCGAGGCTGCGACCCATCAGGATGGCCGCCCCGCCGAACGCGGCCGTGAGCGCGAGGAGCTCCGGCCGGCTCGGCGCGCGGCGCAGCGCGATCACCCCCCAGATGACCAGCAGCAGGCTGCCCGCGTTGCCGAACAGCGTCGCGTTGCCGAGACGGGTCTGCTCGATCCCGACATGCCAGCTGGCAAGGTCCGCGGCGAAGAACGCCCCCGCGGCGAGCAGCAGCCAGACGGTGCGCGCGCCCGCGGTCCATGTCGTCCGCTCGCGCCAGGCGAGCCAGGCGAACAAGGGCAACGGCAGCAGCATCCGCCAGAAGCCCGCGGTGACCGGGCCGGTGTCGGTCAGCCGAACGAGCCATGGCCCGAGCGCCAGCGCCGCGTTGCCGCCGATCAGCGCGGCCAAGTGCCAGCCGCTGGCCTGATAGGCATTGTTGCCCGCCGGCTCGGTTGCGCTGGTCATCGCGCGGCCCTAGCTCGGTTGCCAAACGAAACCAGCGAAAAGGATCGCCCGCGCGATGCACGACGTTCTGTTCCAGCCGATCGATCTGGGCGCCATCCGCGCCCCCAACCGCATCTTGATGGCCCCGCTTACCCGCGGCCGCTCGACCCAGCCGGGCTCGGTGCCCAACGCGATGATGGCCGAATACTATCGCCAGCGCGCCGGCGCGGGCCTGATCATCAGCGAGGCGCCCGGGATCAGCGTCGAAGGGCTCGGCTGGCCCGCCGCGCCGGGCATCTGGAGCGAGGAGCAGATCGCAGGATGGCAGCCGGTGACGCGCGCGGTGCACGATGCCGGCGGCCGGATCGTGCTGCAGCTGTGGCACATGGGCCGGCTGGTCCACCCCGATTTCCTCGGCGGAGCGGCGCCGGTCTCGGCCAGCGCCACCTGCGCGCCGGGCCACGCGCACACGGCCAAGGGTCGGCAGGACTATCGGCCCGCGCGCGAGCTGGCGAAGGACGAGATCGCCCGCGTGGTCGGCGACTATCGCCGCGCCGCCGAGAATGCCAAGGCGGCGGGCTTCGACGGGGTGCAGCTCCACGGCGCGAACGGTTATCTGGTCGATCAATTCCTGCGCGATGCGACCAACCTCCGCACCGACGAATACGGCGGCAGCGCCGAGAACCGCACTCGCTTCCTGCGCGAGGTGCTGACCGCGCTGATCGAGGTGTGGGGCGCGCCGCGGGTCTCGGTCCGGCTCAGCCCCAACGGCGAGACGCAAGGGTGCGACGACAGCGACCCGGCGACCACTTTCGCCGCCGCGGCGCGGGTCTGCCAGGAGCTCGCGCTCGGCTTCGTCGAGCTGCGTCAGCCGGGGCCGGAAGGCACGTTCGGCCGCACCGACGTGCCGCAGCAGGATGCGGTGATCCGGTCGATCTACCGCGGCCCGCTGGTGCTCAATAGCGACTACACCGCGGCGAGCGCCGAAGCCGACGTCGCCAGCGGACGCTGCGATGCGGTCTCGTTCGGCCGGCCGTATATCTCGAACCCCGACCTTGCCGAGCGCATTCGGATCGGCGCGGAATGGGCGGAGAACGTCAACGTTCCGGCAAGCTGGTACCTGCCGGGCCCGGCCGGCTACATCGATTATCCGGCGATGGACGAGGAACGCGCGGCAGCGGAGTAGCGCGTCACTCGTCCTCGGTCGTCGCGGCCGGTGTCGGCGCCGGCGTCGGCGCCGCGGCCGGCGCGGCCCGCGCGGCCGGGGCCGGGCCGGGGGTCGGCTGCGCGGCATCGACGGTCGCGGCGCTCTCGCCCGCATCGCCGCTGCCCTCGGCTCCCGCCCCCGTCTCGCGCAGCGGCGGGCTCTGCGAGGTGACCGTATCGAGGGGCAGCATGTCGTCGCTGATCGTGCCGCCGAGCACCTCGCCCGCGGCGGTGCGGCGCTCGGCCTCGGGATCGGGCTTGCCTCCGCACGCGGCGAGCAGGAAGGCAGTGGCGGCGGCAGCGGCGAGGCGTTTCATTGGCGATCCTGACAAGGGCCCAGTGCGGCGAGGAAATCGCCCGAGCGCGCGAGCAATGCCGCATCGAATGCTTCGGGCGCAAGCGCGATGCCCAGATCGGCGAGGCTCGTCACCCCGTGCTCGGCGATGCCGCACGGCACGATCCCGCCGAAGTGGGCGAGGTCGGGCGCGAGGTTCACCGAGAAGCCGTGCATCGTCACCCAGCGCCGCACCCGCACCCCGATCGCCCCGATCTTCGCCTCACCCCCGCCCGCGTCCCGCGTCCAGATCCCGATCCGCCCGGGCGCGCGCCAGCTCTCCACCCGGAAGTCGGCGAGTGTCGCGATGACCCAGCCCTCGAGCGCGTGGACGAAGCAGCGCACGTCCTTCCCCCGCCGTGCCAGGTCGAGCAGCACGTAGCCGACCCGCTGGCCGGGGCCGTGGTAGGTGTAGCGCCCGCCGCGCCCCGCCTCGACCACCTCGAACCGCGGATCGAGCAGCTCGCCCGGGTCGGCGCTGGTCCCGGCGGTGTAGACCGGCGGGTGCTCGAGCAGCCAGACGAGCTCGCGGGCGCTGCCGGCGGCGATCGCCCGGTTGCGCGCCTCCATTTCCGCCAGCGCCAACCGGTAGGGCACGGGCGCCGGCGATACGCGCAGCTCGATCTCGGGCGGCAGGGCTGTGGACACGCCGGTTGCGTGGCGCGCCGCGCGGCGCTTATCAAGGGGGCAGACCGACGGGAGCGAGACCTGCGATGAAGTTCGACATGAGCGCCGCCTGGAACGAGGCCACCCGCCTGCTGTCCGCCAACCGCCAGGTGCTGTTCGTGGTCGGCGGGGTGTTCTTCTTCCTCCCTTCATTGGTCTACGGGCTGGTGTTCAGCAGCCAGATGGCGGGGATCGAGGCCGCGCAGGCGAGCGATCCCGATCCCGAAGCGCTGTTCCAGGCGATGCTCGGCACGTTCCGCGACTACTGGTGGATCCTGCTGGTGACCTCGATCATCCAGTGGCTCGGCACGCTCGGGCTGCTCGTGCTGCTGACCGACCGCGCGCGGCCGACGGTGGCCGAGGCGCTGAAGACCGGCGCCGGTCTGCTGCTGCCCTTCCTCGGCGCGCAACTGCTGGTGAGCTGCCTGTTCGGGCTGCTGCTGCTGATCCCGTTCGCCACCGCCGCCAGCGCGGGCGTGGGCGCGGCGGTGCTGGTCGGCCTCGTCGCGGTGATCGCGCTCGTCTACCTGTTTACCAAGTTCCTGCTGGTCTCCCCGGTCGTCGCGGTGGAGCGGGTGCGCAATCCGATCGCCGCGCTCGGCCGCTCGTGGCGGCTCAGCAAGGGTAACTCGCTGCGGCTGTTCCTGTTCGTGTTCCTGTTGTCGGTCGCCTTCATCGTCGTCGCCGGCGTGGCGAGCATGATCGCCGGGCTGGTCTTCGCGCTGGCCGGCGCGGAGGTCGCCCTGGTCGGCGACGCGATCGTCTCGGGAGTGGTCAACGCGCTGTTCACGGTGCTGTTCATCGCGGTGCTCGCCGCGGTCCATCGGCAGCTCGCCGGCACCGCGCCCGAGACCGTCGGCGAAACCTTCAGCTAGCGACCGGGGGCTAGTCCTTCCAGCCCCAGAACAGCCGGCACGGCAGCACGTTCAGCGCCTCGAACCCGCTGTCGATGCGCGTGAAGTGCCGGGCCATGAAATCGCGCGCCGCGGCGCTGAACTGATAGACCAGGAACGCCCCGCCGGGGCGCAGCACGCGGTGGGTGGCGTCGGCGATCGCCGGGCCGACCCCGTCGGGGAGCGTCGAGAACGGCAGCCCCGAAAGCACGTAGTCCGCATGATCGAACCCGTGCGCGCGGACGATCTCCTCGACATCGGCGGCGCTTCCCAGCACGGCGTGGAAACGGCCGTCGGGAATCGTCTTCTTGAGATAGTCGATATAGAGCGGGTTGGTGTCGATCACGATCAGCGTGCCGTCGCGCCGCAGCCGTTCGAGCACCGGGCGGCAAAAGGTGCCGACCCCCGGGCCGTACTCGACGAACAGGCGGCATTCCTCCCATTTCACCGGCGCCAGCATCTTGTCGATGGTGAAGCGCGACGAAGTGATGATCGAGCCCACCATCTTCGGATGCTCGACGAAGCCGCGGAAGAACACCCCCCACTGTCCGAAGAAGCGGCTGATCCGCGCGCCGAAGCTCTCACCCCGGTCCAGCGCGATTTCGTTGAAGTTGGTCAAGCAATTGCGCCCTGTCCGACACCCCGACAGCAGGGCCGATTCAGGCTGGCGGGCCTGACAGCTTAGCGAGACGATTGCAAGGCCGCCGCAGCGCCGCTAGCCGCCCGGGCATGGCCGAAACCGACCCCGGGCCGCTCGCCGCCGAGGCGCCGCGCAAGCCGATCTCGCGCGAACGCCTGGCCCTCCTGTTCATGGTCATGCTGACCACGGCGGCGGGCAACACCGCGATGCAGTCGGTGATGCCATCGATCGGGACCGAGCTCGGCGTCGCCGACGTTTGGATCAGCCTCGCCTACACCTGGTCGGCGCTGTTGTGGGTCATCTGCGCGCCGTTGTGGGCGCGGCGCAGCGATCGGCGCGGGCGCAAGGCGATGATGGCGCTGGGCCTCGTCGGCTTCATCGCCAGCTTTGCGCTGTGCGGCGCGGTGCTGCTGTTCGGCCTCGCCGGCGCGCTGCCGGCGCTGTGGACGCTGCTGCTGTTCGCCGCCGCGCGCAGCCTCTACGGCGGGTTCGGCGCGGCCGCGCCCCCGGCGGTGCAGGCTTACGTCGCGAGCCGCACGCCGCGCGCCGAACGCACCAAGGCGATGGCGCTGATCGCCTCGAGCTTTGGCTTGGGCACGGTAATCGGACCCGCGCTCGCCCCCCTCCTGGTGTTCCCCGCGACCGGGCTCGTCGGGCCGTTCTTCGCCTTCGCCATCGCCGGCATCATCGTGCTTGTCGCGCTGCGGGCGAGCCTGCCCGAAGACGACCCGATGTTCGCCGCCCGCGGCGATGTCGTCGCCGCGCCGTTCAGCGCGAACTCGAACCCCCGGGTGACGGAAAGCGGGGAGGACGACGGCGTCGGCGGCGCCATCCCGCACCTTTCGTGGCGGGACCGGCGGCTGCGGCCATGGCTGGTCGCCGGGCTCGTCGGCGGCCATGCCCAGGCGGCGTTCCTCGGCATCGTCGGTTTCTTCATCCTCGACCGGCTCGGCCTGCGCGGCGATCCGGGCGCGGGCACTGGACCGATCGGCCTGGTGCTGATGTGCGGGGCGATCGCCACCTTGCTCGCGCAGTGGGGCCTCATCCCGATGCTCAAGCTCGGGCCGCGCTCGTCGACGCTGTGGGGGATGGCGATGGCGCTGGTCGGCATCGCGATATTCGCCGTCGCCCGCGATCTTCACGCGATGGCGGTGGGGATGGCCGTCGCCTCGATGGGCTTCGGGCTCTATCGGCCGGGCTTCACCGCCGGGGCCTCGCTCGCGGTGACCCGCGCCGAGCAGGGGCAGATCGGCGGCATCGTCGCCTCGGTGAACGGCGCGGCGTACATCGTCGCGCCGGCGCTCGGGGTCTGGCTCTATGGCCATCACGAGACGATCGGCTTCGTCACCATCTGCGCGCTGTGCGCGGCGGTGTTCGTGCACGGCTGGTTCGCGCTCGACAGCGACGCCGCGCTCGAGAAGCCGGTCGGGCGCTAGAGGATCTCGAGCACCCGCTCGGGCGGGCGGCACAGGTGGACGCCCTTATCGGTTTCGACCAGCGGGCGTTCGATCAGCCGCGGATCGGCGGCCATGGCGTCGAGCACGGTATCGTCGTCGGCGTCGGCCAAGCCTCGTTCGCGGGCATCGGTGCCGCTCGTGCGCAGCCCGTCGCGCGGAGCGATCCCCGCCGCGCCGAACAATTCCCTCAGGCGGGCGCGGCTCGGCGGATCGCGCAGATATTCGACCACCGTCAGTTCGACGTCCGGGCGCGCCTGGAGCAGCTCCAGCGTCGCGCGCGACTTGCTGCATTGGGGGTTGTGCCAGATCGTCGCGCGCATCGCCCGCCCGCCTTAGTTCGGGTGCCTTCGGCTAGCAATCCACGGCCCCCGACATTTCCGCTTTGCAAACGCGAATGAATCGCAATACGGGCAGTTGCGAATTGATCGCAAAAAGGGGGTCCCATGTTTCGTCGCCGTTCCGCAGTCTATCTGGTGTGCAGTATTCCCGCGCTGGCGATCGCCTCGCACGCGGCCGCCGAGGAAGCGCTGGTGGCGGACGACGCAGGTGAGCAAGCCGGGCAGATCGTCGTCACCGGTCACCACGAGGGTTACGGCGTCGGCGACGGAACGACGGCCACCAAGACCCCCACACCCTGGATCGACACCCCGCAGGCGATCGTCTCGATCGGGCGCGACCAGCTCGACGACCAGGCGGTCCAGCAGCTCAACGACGCCCTGCGCTATGTGCCCGGCGTGGTCCTCGGCCAGGGCGAAGGTCACCGCGACCAGGTGACCCTGCGCGGCCAGAACACCACCGCCGATTTCTTCCTCGACGGGCTGCGCGACGACACTCAGCACTACCGCCCGCTCTACAACATCGAGCGGGTCGAGGTGCTCAAAGGGCCCAACGCGATGATCTTCGGCCGCGGCGGCGGCGGCGGGGTGATTAATCGCGTGAGCAAGATCGCCGATCCGGCTGCGCGGTTCGCCGAAGGGACCGCTGCGGCCGACAGCTTCGGCCCGTTCGATCTCGCGCTCGACGTCAACGCGCCGCTCGGGAACGCGCTCGCCGGTCGGCTCAACGCGATCTACGAAGAACTCGACAAACATCGTCAGGCTTACGGCGGGCGTTTCATCGGGGTCAGCCCGACCGCCACCGCGCAGCTCGGCGACAGCGCCCGCCTGACGCTCGCCTACTCGTACGACGACGATCGCCGGGTGACCGACCGCGGCGTGCCCTCCTTCGCCGGCCGGCCCATTACCGGCTATTACGACACGTTCTTCGGCAAGGCGGATTTCAACCGCAGCCGGGTCAAGGCTCATCACGCGCGCGCGCGGATCGACGCCGATCTCGCCGACGGGCTATCCGCCAACGCCACGGTGCTGTTCACCGACAGCGAGAAGTTCTACGCCAACGTCTACGCGGTGGGGGCGACCGCGGCGACCGCCACGCTCGAGGGGTATGCCGACGGCACCCAGCGGCAGAACTTCATCGGCCAGGCCAATCTCGTCTGGAGCGGGGCCACCGGACCCATCGGCCACACGCTGCTCGCCGGGGTCGAATATGCCGACCAGGACAGCGACAACAGCCGCCGCAACGTGCTGTTCGCCGGCGGCATCAACGGCGGGTTGCGCGCGGTCGTGCCGCTCGCCGAGCGCATCGCGGCGCCGGCGGTGTCGCTCACCGGCCTCGTCAACAATCGCACCTCGCGGCTGTCGGTCCGCTCGGCCTACCTGCAGGACCAGATCGCGCTGGGTGAGCACTTCGAGATCGTCGCCGGGCTGCGTTACGACGATTTCGAGTTGCACACCGTCAACCTCGTCAACGGGTTCGCGGCCACCCGGCGCGACGGCAAATGGTCGCCGCGGCTGGGAGTGATCGCCAAGCCGGCGGCGAATACATCGCTCTACGCGAGCTATTCGAAGAGCTTCCTGCCGCAGTCCGGCGACCAGTTCCTCTCGCTCGACGCCACCACCGCCACCCTCGCACCCGAGGTGTTCGAGAACCTGGAAGCCGGGGTGAAGTGGGAACCACGCGACGGGCTGGCGGTGAGCGCGGCGATCTACCGGCTCGACCGCGACAACACCCGCGCACCCGATCCGACGAACCCGGCACGGGTGGTGCAGACCGGCCAGACGCGCACCGAAGGCTTCGAGGCGCAGCTTGCGGGGCGGATCACCGACCGCTGGCAGGCGAGCCTCGGCTATGCGCACCAGACCGGCGAAATCCGTTCGACCACCTCGGCCGCGCCCGCCGGGCGCAAGCTGCCGCAATTGCCGCGCGACCAGGTCTCGCTGTGGACGCGCTATGATGTCACCCCGGCCATCGGCCTGGGGCTGGGCGTGGTGCACCAGGCGAAGAGCTTCGCGACGATCAGCAACGCGGTGACGCTACCCGCCTTCACCCGGGTCGACGCCGCCGCGTTCTGGTCGCTGAGCGAGCGGGTGTCGCTGCAGCTCAACGTCGAGAACGTGTTCGACGAACGCTATTTTCCGAGCGCGCACACCGACAACAATATCTCGACCGGCGAGCCGCTGAACGCGCGGCTGGGGCTGCGCATCAAGCTCTAGCGGCGGCGATCAGCCGGGGTCCATCGCCGGGACGGCCCGCGCGGCGTCCTCGGCGGTGACGCCCGGCGCCGACGCGGCGCTGATCGTCTCCAGCCGCCGCATCACCCGGCCGGCGCGCTCGACCGCCTGCACCAGCCGCGGATAGACCCCGCAACGGCACTGATGGGGCAGCGCGGCGACGATTTCCTGCGGGGAAGGGTCCGGGTTGCGCGCCAGCAGCGCCGCCGCCGCCATCGCGATGCCCGGGGTGCAGAACCCGCACTGGATTGCCTGCTCGGCGACCAGCGCCTGCTGGACCGGATGGCCGCGGTCGCGGCTCAGCCCCTCGATGGTGGTGACGAACCGCCCCTCAGCTTCGGCGACCGTGATCAGGCAGCTCCTGAGCGCCTCGCCGTCGACGATCACGGTGCAGGCGTGGCAATCGCCATCGCCGCAGCCGTATTTGGTACCGGTGAGGTTGGCCGCCTCGCGCAAGGCGTGGAGCAGCGGCGTCGCCGGATCGAGATCGAAGCGGACCGGCCGCCCGTTGACGGTGAGCGCGGTCATCGCGGGTCAGCCGTCAGTCGCGCCAGGAGCGGTCGATCCGGTCGATCTTGCGCTTCCACGCCTCGAAGTCCGCCCGCCCCGGCCCGCCCGGCAGGCTGACCATGCCGAGATCGCGCTGGTGCACGTCGATCACATCCTGCTCGACGCTGATCGGCCCCCCCTGGCTCAGCGTCGCGATCTGGATCTCGCATGCTCGCTGGAGCGCCCAGGTCTGGACGAACATCTCGGGGATCGTGCGCCCCAGCACCACGGGCCCGTGATTGCGCAGCATGAGGATGCGCTTGTTGCCGAGGTTCCGCAGCAGCCGCTCGCCCTCCTCGGGCCGCACGGTCACGCCCTCGAAATCGTGGTAGCCGATCTGCCCCTGGAAGTTGCAGGCGTAGAAGCTGATCGGCAGCAGCCCCTGGCTGTGGCTCGATACCGCCATCCCCGCGGTGGTGTGGTGATGGCAGATCGCGTGCGCCCATTCGAGGTGCCGGTGAAAGTAGGCGTGCTGGGTGAACCCGGCCTGGTTGACCGGGTAATTCCCGGCGAGAACGTTGCCGTCGATATCGATCTTGACCAGGTTGGAGGCGGTCACCTCGTCGTAGAGCAGGCCGAACGGATTGATCAGGAACGCGTTGTCCTCGCCCGGCACCTTCACGCTGATGTGGTTGTAGATCGATTCCGACCAGCCGAGGTGGTCGAAGATCCGGTAGCAGGCGGCCAGATCGAGCCGGGCCTGCCATTCGGCGTCGCTGCATTCGATCCGGGGCTTGAGCTGGGTGGCCATGTCGACTCTCCTGATCTGGCTCGTCGGACCCGCTGTATCGCAGGCCGGCCGGCCGCGCCAGCAGCCCGGCACGAACCCCTCTTTAACCATCCCCGCTGCATAGCTTCGCTTCGCGCACCCGGGAACGCATCGATGGACGATCTGCTGGCCGAATTCCTGGCCGAAACCCGCGAGATGCTCGCCGCGATCGGCGGCGAACTGGTCGCGTGGGAAGCGCAGCCGGACGACCGTGCGCGGCTCGATGCGATCTTCCGTTTCGTGCACACGGTCAAGGGCAATTGCGGATTCTTCGACTTCCCGCGGCTCGAAGCGCTGAGCCACGCGGCGGAAGACGCTCTGGCCGACGCTCGTGCCGGGCGCCGGCCCGCCACCGCCGCGCTGGTCACGGCCGTGCTCGCCGTGATCGACCGGATCGCCGCGATCGTCGATGCGATCGAGGATGGAGGCGCGTGGCCGGTCGATGACGACGCGACGTTGATTGCCGCGCTCGCGGGCGGCGACGGCGCCGCGTCGCCGGCCCTCGCCCAGCCGGCCTCTCCGCACAGCCCGGCCAGCGGCGCCCAGCGCACCATTCGCTTGCCGGTAAGCCTGCTCGACGATGTCATGGCCAGCGTTTCCGATGTGGTGCTCGCCCGCAACGATCTCGCCCGCCGCCTTCGCGATGCAGGAGGCGACCTGTCGTTGCGGGCGCCGTTCGAACGGCTGAGCACGCTACTCGACGGCGTGCGCGAAGCGGTCACCCGGATGCGCATGCAACGCATCGAGCATCTCTACGCCGGCATTCCCCGGCTGGTCCGCGACCTCGCTGCCGAGCTCGGCAAACAGGTCACGGTCGATCTGCAGGGCGGCGAGGTCGAGCTCGACCGCGAGATGATCGAGACGATCCGCGATCCGCTCACCCACATTATTCGCAATGCGATCGACCACGGGATCGAGCCGGCCGCCCAGCGTCTCGCCGCCGGTAAAGCCGAGACCGGTCGCTTGCTCGTTTCCGCCCGGCAGAGCGGCAACCGCATCCTGCTGACGATTGCCGACGACGGGCGCGGGATCGACGGCGCCGCGCTGGCTGAAAAGGCAGTGGCGGCGAATGCCGTGAGCTTGGTGGAAGCCAAAGCCATGAGCGCGGACCAGCGGCTTGCGCTGGTCTTCGAGCCGGGCCTTTCGACCGCCGGCGAGGTCACCGCGGTATCCGGGCGCGGCGTGGGCATGGACGTGGTCCGCTCGAACATCGAACGGGTCGGGGGGGCGATCGCGCTCGACAGCACGCCCGGCAAGGGGACGCGGATCGAGCTCAGCCTGCCGCTGACGC
Organism: Cypionkella sp.; assembly: GCA_041730635.1. Taxonomy (GTDB): domain Bacteria; phylum Pseudomonadota; class Alphaproteobacteria; order Sphingomonadales; family Sphingomonadaceae; genus Tsuneonella. The sequence goes on along the minus strand of JBGSBH010000054.1, from coordinate 1,021 downwards.
TCAGCATCGTCCCTTCGCTGACGGTCCGCTCCGGCGGCCAGCTCTTCGCGCTGCCCCGTTCGTACGTCGAAGAAATCATTCACGGCCGGGCCGGGCACATCGAATTCGCGCGGGCGGGCGATGCCTTGCTGGCGACGGTGCGCGATCGGCGGATCGCCTGCGTCACGCTGGCAGGGGTCCTCGCAACCGGGGAACCGGCCGCGCCCGAGGCGTGCACCCTGGTATTGCTCCGCCTCAACGGCGGCGATCTGTTCGCGCTGGCCTGCGACCAGGTGCTCGATCACGAGGATCTGGTGATCAAGCCGCTCGCGCCGGCGATCATGGCCACCGGGCTCTACGCCGGCAGCACGCTGCTCGATGACGGCAATCCCGTATTGATGCTCGACGTCGCCGGTATCGCGCGCAAGGCGCGCCTTCTCGACGGCCCCAGGCGGCTCGTCCCGAGCGAGGCCGGCGGCCGGTCGGCTCAGGCCGAGCGCGAGGGCGAGCCGGCGCTGTTGTTCACCGGGCTCGACGGGCGGCGCAGGGCCGTCCGTCTGGCGCTCGTCCAGCGGATCGAGCGGGTGCCGAGCGCCGCGCTCGATCTCGCCGGCACGCGCCCGCGGGCGGTGATCGACGGGTCGCTGCTCGATCTGGCGGGCAGCGAGCTGGGTCCCCTCCCGGCAGGCGAGACGAGTGTCCTGCGGCTCGGGGATGGCGAGCGCGAGATCGCCTATGTCATCGAGCGGATCATCGATACCGTCGCCCTGCCCGAAGAGATCGCGCCCTCGCCGGCTCCGGGCGCGGTCGAAGGCACCGTGCTGATCGACGGCGAACCGGCGGACCTACTCGATGGCCATTGGCTGTTCGCTGCCGAGGTCCCGGCGCAGCCCAGCGGACGGCGGCCGCGGTGCCTTTTGCCCGCCGCGGATCCGTGGGCCCGGGCGATCCTCGCGCCGCTGATCGCGAACGCCGGCTACGAGATCGTCGACGAGTGCTATCCCGGAACCGCCGAGGTGGCGCTCGCCCCCGGGGCCGCGGG